>BPTM01000034.1 GCA_023705945.1 Candidatus Heimdallarchaeota archaeon | reverse complement strand
TAAACGACGGTTAGACCGCCTCTGGCAAGTTTAACCAAGTTTCATAACGTGCGTAGAGATTTCTTATACTAGAAGAAAGCAAGGTGATTCTCTAAAAGAAAGTGTATCAATTGTTTCAGTCATTTTACTAAGAACGGCAAATCTATCACCAAAGCTTTCTCTGGACAGTCCTCTTCACATACTCCGCAATACCAACATTCATCATATTTTTTGTATGGGAATCCTTCTTCATTCAATCTAATGATATCCATTGGGCAACGTTCCACACATTCTCCACAGCTGGTACAAAGGTCAGGATCTACAATTAATGGCATCTTTATACTCCTCCATTTTTTATTGGTTCTAGAGCTGTTTGCACTTCTCCTGATTTCAATCCTTTTTCAAGAACAACATGTAGTAACCAATTCTCGTCATCCTTTTCAGGAAAATCTGTTCTATAGTGAAACCATCCCCACCTACTCTCTTTTCTAGTAAGGGATGCAATCACTGAAAGTTCTGCACAATCAAGTATAAACCTTATTTCTTCATATCGACTTAATTCATGATAATCAGAAATTTTTATGTTTTTCATATCCTTTTTTAACCTTGGAAGCCACCATAGAAATCGATTCAGTTTTGTTTCGTTTTTCGGAGGAACGACATAATCACTAATTATCCGTCTGACTTTGTATTCAAAGTCTTGAACAGATACTGTTCCTGTTTTGTTTGCATCCATAGTGTTTAGTAATCTTTGTTCTTCCACTTTCCAAACAATTTCATTGATCTTTCTTTGTTCTGAATTACTCACAAATGCTACCGCTTCTTCAGCTGCTACTTCACCAAATACAAAAGCTCCCGTTAGATGTTGCAGAGGAACACAAGCAACATCGCCAGCAGCATAGAGCCCTTTCAATGTTGTTTCTGCTTTTTCATTTACTACTACACCTGTTAATCCATGGCCTCCACAAAGTTGATACTCCGTTTCCCCTAGTTCTATAAGACCCTCTCTGAAATCAACTCCTCTGTTCTCCCAGAATTTTTTCTGAATTGGTCGCTCAGTTGTGAACAAAATCCGTTCAATTTCCTGTATGCGTTCCTCAGGAAGATGGTTCATTTTAATAAAAATTGGTCCTCTGCCTTCTCGAAGTTCCTTTAACATTGTCTGTGTCGAAAGATATTCAAGATCAATCGTTTTTCCAAGAGCATTAACAACTTTTGCTCCACGAGTTAAAGTGATATATAATAATGGACAGTTGATATCTTTGATGAGTGGAGAACACTGAGTAAATTCAAAACCTGTCAATTGTGCTCCTGCTCTATAAGCTAAGGAATACCCGTCTCCTGCATTTCCTGGATAATCGAATGTTCCATAAAGATATCCTGAGTTAGGGAGAGAAAATCTTGCACAACCTCCATTAGCAAGAATAGTTGATTTTGATTTACACACAACAAATTCTCCTGTTCTGATATTAAATCCCATAGCTCCATTTACCCTCCCTTCGCTCACAAGAAGACTTGTTATTATTGTTCTATTTATTACTCGCACTTCTGCTTCTCTGATTTTTTCAGCTAAGACAAGTTTCAGTTCTGGTGAATCCATTTCTAATAGGAATTTACCTTTAGCATGAACTTGTAATGAGATGTATTTGTCGTCTTCATCTCGAGGAAAACGGATACCCCAGCTCTCAAGACGTTTTAATATAGAATAACTCCTCTCCGCCATAACGAAGCTTGGTTGATAATCTAGAATCCCTTCCGCAGCTATACGTGCTGAATTGATATACTGTTCTGGAGTTGTAATCCCAGGTTGCACTACAATATTGAGTGCATCCATACCCATTGCTATAGAACCACTTCGGTTTATTTCTCCTTTCTCAATAATGACAACATCAATATCTGGATTTTGCTCCTTTGCAACAATTGCTGCCATACTTCCAGCACTACCACCACCTATGACGAGAATATCAGTTTCCAATTCCATTGTTCTACCCAGCTGTAATTCTAATCTAAAGTAAAGAATCTATATACTAATGATATTAAGAAGTAACCTGAAATTATAAGTATTGTCAGAAATATTAAACTAAAAATTAATTTTGTAGTACCGAAGAAACTATCGCGAGGTAAGAAGCAAGTCATCTTCAAAAATATTGAACCTCCTAATTTGAGGGGAATCCTTAAAACCTCCACTATGAAAGATGCCCCATGAAAGCAGTTGTATATGAAAAATATGGGGATCTTGATGTTCTAAAATTAAAAGAAGTTGATAAACCCATTCCAAAAGAAAATGAGATACTGATAAAAAATCACGCTTCAGGAATAAATTTTTCTGATAGTGGTTTAGTGAGAGGTAAACCATTCTTAGGGCGTTTATGGCAAGGATTGTTCAAACCGAAAAAACACATTCTTGGAGCTGAAATAGCGGGAATAGTTGAATCTGTTGGTAATAATGTAAAGCGGTTTAAACCAGGTGATGAAATTTTCGCAGATATTGGTGATATCGGTTTTGGTGGATTTGCCGAATATGTAGCTGTTCCAGAAAAAGTTGTAGTACTAAAACCTGCCAATTTAACATTCGAGGAAGCAGCTGTTGTACCTGTAGCTGCTGTAGTTGCTCTTCAGGGTCTTCGAAATCATGGAAAGTTACAATCTGGGCAGAAGATTCTGATAAATGGTGCTTCTGGAGGAATAGGTTCGTTTGCTGTGCAAATAGCTAAAACCTTAGGAGCTGAGGTAACTGGTGTGTGCAGCACTAAGAAATTAGATAAATTGCTTTCTCTTGGCGCTGATCATGTCATTGATTACACCAAGGAAGATTTCACCAAGAGTGAACAGAAATACGATATGATATTAGATATTGCTGTAACTCATTCAATTTCAGAATACAAGCGAGCTTTAACCCCAAAAGGAACATATGTTGCAGCTGGATTCAATCCAACATCTCTGTTTCTAGGTCCATTGATTTCATTATTCGGAAGTCAGAAAATACTTTCATATCTTGCTAGAATCAACTCTGATGATCTCACTTATGTTAAGGAACTTATCGAAGCTGGTAAAGTCGTGCCTGTTATAGATAGAAGTTATCCACTTGGTGATGTTGCTAAAGCTATCGCACATTATGAAGAAAAGCACACCCAAGGAAAAATAGGAATTTCAATTGTACAAACCAACTAATGAACATAGGAGTAAAACTTAACATAAACTTGTCTAGATGATTACTTGTGAAGGCTATAATATACAAGAGATATGGTTCTCCAGATGTTTTTAAACTAAAGGAGATCAAAACACCTGTTCCTAAGGATGATGAAGTGTTGGTCAAAATCTATGCATCATCAGTCAATGCAGCTGATGTGGACCAACTGAAAGGAGTGTTTATGATCCGTATTGGAGGTCTCTTTCGACCGAAATACAAAATCCTAGGTTCCGACATTGCTGGAGTTGTAGAAGCTATTGGAAAGGATGTCACTCTATTCAAACCTGGTGATGAAGTTTTTGGGGACCTAACAGAACGTGGTTTTGGTTCTTTTGCAGAATATGCTTGTGCTCCTGAAAAAGCCTTAACTCTGAAACCTGCTAGTTTGACTTTTGAACAAGCTGCAAGTATAACTTCTGCTGGGCTTCTTGCAGTTCAAGGACTTAGGGATGAAGATGAGATTAAACCTGGAGATAAGATATTAATTAATGGAGCCGGTGGAAGTGTTGGCACCATAGCCATACAGATTGCTAAATATTATGGAGCTGAAGTTACAGCTATTGATAGTGAGGTAAAATTTGACATGCTTCGATCACTCGGGGCTGATCATCTCATAGATTATACTAAAGAGGATTACACTAAAACTGGTAAGCGTTATGATAGAATTGTTGATAATGTAGCTCTTCGTTCAGTTGATGATTACAAAGAAGCATTGAATCCTAAGGGAAAGTACGTTATGGTAGGAGGAAAGGCTTCAACAATATTGAAAATATTCATTCGTGGTCCTAAGATTTTGAAAGCAGAAGGGAAGAAGCTAGGGCTACTAATTTGGAAACCAAACAAAAAAGAGGACATTGACTTTTTGCTTGAATTAATTGATTCAGGCAAAGTTTCTCCTGTTATTGACCGAAGTTTTCCTTTGAGTGAAACAGCAACTGCTTTCAAACATTTTATAGAAGGACACCCTTTAGGAAAAGTAATTATTAAAGTGTGTGATAATTGAATTATATCATTAATTTGCTAAATATTCTCCATAGTTTTTATCCCTGAAACCAATAGTTTTCCGTAGAGAGCTAAGCAAAAGACAAAAAACAAAGATAAGAAAATATCTGATAAATAAGAGATAGAGATACTCATTGCACCTGAAGCAAAATAGATACCGAACTCCTCAAAATAAGAATGACCTATTAGCATAAAAATCAGAACTGAAATCGTTCCTATTCTTGAGGATTTAAGTAAATGGTTTGAAGAATTTTACACATAAAACTATACCTTCTGATAATGCATCTCTTCTTTTTGAATTGTAAATAGAGTGTTGAAGATTAAAATTCATTATTTTCGAATTTAGTTCTCATTACACTTGTTATTAAAAGAGTGAAGTTAATTAACTTCTTAATCTCTTAAAAGCCATAAAACATTGAATTATAAGTAGCTCTCATTCGAGATTTTCTTAATTTCTTATGTGTTATATGACTGTTTCTTCTATGTTGTTTGATACGAATACTATTTTGTTTTGGTTTAGATTCATAGAAGCGAAAACCTAGACCTAGTATCTTTTTTTCGTTTTGTGTATTTGTCATATTTATCACAAGAATACATACTCTTTCACACGAATAAGTCTTTATGTGTCATACGACGTGCATTTAAAAAGGATTATAAGTAACTAGCTTAAAAATATCTTAATGATCAGAAGTAAGATTGCAATTAGTACAACTCATTATTACTCATGTGAGGTTACAAAGAAGCTTCCTGTTCGAATTACAGTATTAACGGTTAAAGGACCAGAAGGTCTGGGTTTTGCTGAGGCTTTAGATAAGAAAAAAGAAACCCTTGATGAGTATGTTAAGCTAATGAAGAAATCTAATCAAATCAGTAAATTTAGAGTCACGCATAAGACTCCTACTATGTACTGGAATAAATCTAAACATAAGCTTGATTTTCCTTCCATCAACGATTCTATTTTAGAAAGTGGAAGTATGACTATATTACCAATTATTATAGAAAATGGGATTCAATATCACAATATCCTATCCCCTAGTTCAGAAAGTTTTAGGAAATTGTTAACATATTTAAAGGAAAGATTTGCTGGTGTTGACATAAGAGCTTTATCATCTAAACCCACTGAAACTCTACAAGATTTCTTGACTGATAAGCAATACGAAACACTGATGCTTGCGCATAGAAAGGGATATTACAGAATCCCTAGGAAGATCACTCTTGAAGAAATAGGGGAAGAACTGGGTGTTAAGAGAGTTGCATGTCAAGAAAGAATACGAAGAGCGGAACAAAAAATCATTGATAAATATGTCAAAGATAGTCTTTTCAGTGACTACGGTTTCTGAAATTTAAGCTAGTTTTATGTGACATGTTGATTAAAGAAAACTATTATTTAACTTTCAATGGTTTATTCTTCAAACCATTCTAACACTCTCTGATTTTAAGTTCTTCAGTTTTTAGACGTTACTATGTCTTCCGAATATCTCTAATAATACTTAATAACCCGTTGGAGTATTCTAATCTTGAAATATATTACTCTAATTTTAGGAATGAACTAATATGAAAACAAACAATCTAAAAATATCAATAATGCTAATCTTATCTCTATTAGTTTTGTATAATATAACTGCAAATACAAACATTACGAATTCATCAGCTTCAACATCTTCAACCACAACGCCGTCTCTACCGGTGTTAGAAGATCTGGTTAATGAATCACCTATGACCATAGACAATGATCCTGATTTTGAAACTTATGAATTCCCAGGTGATGGTTCAGCAGGCAATCCTTATCGTATTGAAAATTACAATATCACTACTAATGGTGATTATTGTCTTAATTTTGGAGGTTATACTACTAAACATTTCATCATTCAGAACTGTTTTCTTAAAACAGATACTAATTATGCGATCTACTTAGGTAAGTATCAAGATATGGCTGAAGATACTGTTAATATTGTAAGTAACATAATAATCTCTACAGGTAATGATGCTCTCAAAATTGAGGGGGCAATAGGTGGTAAAATTCAAGAAAATTTCTTAATTGGTTTTACTGCTAGTTTGACAGTGAGAGCTAATTTTACTTACGTTAAGGATAACATGTGTTATTCAGAAATAGGTATCCACGTTCTTGATTCTTATGGAGTTAAATTAGAAAGAAATGCTTGTAACGAAACTACTGGGACAGGAATAAGAGTGGAGAATTCGAATGGGATTATTATTGTTCATAATAATTGTTCAAATAATGCTGATGTTGGAATTGTAATTGATAACAGCATTGATTTAATTATTTCCAACAATTATCTAGTGAGTAATTTCTTTGGTATGCTGATATCCGGTTCATCTGGAAGCTTAATAACTAACAATAGCTTTGATACTAGTTCATCATATGGATTAAGCATGTCACTTTCTACAGGGCTTAACAAGATATACCATAATGAATTCAAAGATAACAATCTTGCAGGAACAACAATACAAGCTTTAGATAATACTGGTGATCAATGGTACGATGAAGTACTAGAAGAAGGAAATTGGTGGTCCGACTGGAGTGGTTCATCTAGTAGCTCCTATACTATTGATGGATCTGCAGGTTCTGAAGATATGTACCCTCTAGGTTTTGTTCCAGAGATTTCAGAATATACTAGTGGTTACATATCATACATCATGATAATTGTAATCTTAGCAATACCATTAGGTACATATATTAGAAAAAGGAAATAGTTTCCTTTATTCTCTATTTTCTTGTCAAATAAGGAAATCCGTTGAAATTTTGATAAAGTAAGAGACAATAAATAAGACAAAAGAAATTACCGTACATGAAAAAAATCTATCTATTAAGCATCCGCTCATAATATGCTTCAATCCCCATAAT
>BPTM01000033.1 GCA_023705945.1 Candidatus Heimdallarchaeota archaeon | reverse complement strand
TAAACGACGGTTAGACCGCCTCTGGCAAGTTTAACTAAGTTTCATAACGTGCGTATGCGATTCACTTGAAAATATATAAGTTTTCTCCAAAGATTTATATAGTAAAATTAATTATTAATTCTTCATATCTTTTAAGATTAGTTTGTAGTTCAAAGATGAATAACTAGCTTATTAATAGTATAACTAATGAACTTTGTGAGGGAATAGAAAAAGCTCAGTTTACCTGTTATAAGGAGGAAATATGCTGATTTATCAATTCTCTAATTTATTGTATAACAGTAGTTTGCCTAGTTATAGAGAGATTGTTCATTCAACTACTAAACTCGACTAACGAGTCAAAGATTTAATCCTCGAAAGATTTGATGCCATTAAGAGTTAGTTAATTACATGAAGATTAGAACAAAATGAAAAACTTCACTGAATTTGTCTTTCATTTTGTTATAAGTTTAACTCACACAGTTTGTTAACTTAGCCTGTTCCATCTTCTTCTTTTTTTCCTTCCCCTAACCTGCCTTCCTTTAATGCTTTGATATACCATTTCTTTATCTTCAATTCTTTCGATACTACCTTCTTTGGTATCCATCTTGGTTCTGTTGTCAGTTCTTCTATTGTTGCAAAAAATGTCTTGAACGAATCTATGTATATTATATCTAGTTTGTATTCTGAATACTCTTCCTCTTTCTCCTCTTCCACTACTAACTTCCCACATATGTAAAAGCGAATCTTTACCATCTCTAGCTTCCTATAAATCTTTATCAGAATTCTGTTTGATTACTTTTTCCTCATCTGCCTTCTTTCTTTGTTCGACCTTTATCATATTACTTTCAGCAATGTGTCTAACACAAAGTTATAAAAAAACTACTTAGAAGTCAAAATAAAAAGAAGATAATCAAACTAAATCTTTTTTCTTTCCTTTTTATTGAATTAGTGTTGGAAAGATATCTGAATATAAGAAAAAGAAAAGAGAGGAGATACTAATTGGGAATAGCAATCCACCTCTAATAAATACTTTAGGTAATTCTGCGTTTTCTCCTAAGGAATACAATAACCACACATGAAAATAGAGAAATAAATGCTAAAGAGAATATGAGGGGAAATTTTACCTCATCAGTAGGTTGATTATCAATATCAAAGAAACTATAAGTTATATTCATAATACCAGATTTCGTTGTAATAACAGTTAATAATTGCTCTCCTGGTGTAATATCATTAAAGTTGGAACCCATATCTATAGGTCTCCAGAGAGTATAGTTGCCATCTGGAAGGTGAGATAAATCTGTTTGATTAATATAAAATCTGATAAGTGCATATTCAACGGTTATACTGGGTTGATAGGAATAATGTATAATTGTTGCGTGGGCATACACTATTTGTTCAATTTCCAATGATTGATTAACAAATGATGCATTAATGAAGACTTTAGGAGAAAAATCTGATAATTCAATTACAGATTGATTTTCCGTATCTCTATTTAAAATCTCTACTTCTACTTCGATACCAAAGAAGGTATTATCGGGCTTATAATAATCTGGATCTGAAATTACTGTAATGTAAATGATTTCAGAAATTCTTGAAGCAATAACTGGTTGATCTCCATTAACTGATAACACAGTAGGAAAAATAAGTATCGGTATTATTATTGTTACAATCAAGAATTTTTCTAATAATTGATTCATGAATTTTTTCCTCCTTGTTTATTTTATTAAAGATAAGCCCTTAATTGTATATGTACACAAAAACATATAAAATTTTCTAGGCTAATCTCCCCTCCATAAACGCTTTACCATAAGCTATATAGGCATCTACATAACCATATCCCATTTTTTGATCAAATGTGCTTCTTGAACTAGCATACTGCAAAATATCAATTACTTTCTGCACAGAAGGATCAGTAGAAGAACCAATACCATTATGATATCCTGTAATAATTAAAGCTATTATAGCTGCTAGATAAGGAGTACTAAAACTTGTTCCGGCTCCATATTTCCAAGTTCCTCTATAACAATGGAGACTAGAATCATAATAAGCATTAGTTAATACAGGAATACCATTTCCAGGTTCAAGCCAATTAACAATGTGATTTCCTGATGTATAAGGTTCGTACCATGATGAAAACCATGATTTGTAACCCTTCCATGAACCGTCTCGATCTTCATGATCAATTGAACCAATAGAATACCACTCTGTATAGTATGATTGATATCTATAATAATACGAACCTCTACGATTCCAGTAACTGTAAAAATTACCTGATGGAGTAAGCATCATTACGTTTTTACTTATCAGACTATCCCACTTTTGGTGAATTGAACTTGTTGCAAAATCAACCCTAGATACCCATGACCAATTAATAATATCAATATCCTTTGATGCTTGGTTGTTATCAATCCATTGCCAAATTTTGTATTCTCCATATTCAAATCCATATGGGTCATCATACGGATCAGATGTAACTTGTAGATCAATAAAGATCACTTTCACGTTTCTTGCAACAGCTGCTAGTACAGATATAACCGCAAAACCATGACCATGTGCGTCTTGATTATCTAAATAAGGATCATCATAATCATAAATAGTTTTTATAGCACCAGTCGAAGTTTCTGTAATAAAATAGATGATGTCCACATTAGCTTCAGGATTTTGATCTAATGCCTTCCACTCATTATCTGTAAGACCATCATCTATTACAACTATTGTAACATAATTATCAATATTGATTCCATAATCATAAACTACCACATCTGCCCCAGTATATGTATAGGCTTTATCTTGAAGGTGTCCTACATTTATTGATGGGTTCGGTACAGAGGTACCCACTGTTCCACTTATTATACCCACGGGGAATACACTGACGTTCGTAGTAGGTGCAACCCCTGTTAATACTATTAAAATTAATATTATTATTTTTACCATTTTCATCTAAACAACCTCTTTCTGATTATCCAATTATCATCGCGTTTAATTAGATAGTCAACCGTGTATAATTCACTTTAAAATATATAAGTTTTCTCCCAAAGATTTATATAGTAAAATTAATTATTAATTCTTCATATCTTTTAAGATTAGTTTGTAGTTCAAAGATGAATATACTAACTTATTAATAATATAATTATGAACTTTGTGAGGAAATAGAAAAAGCTCGTTCCATTGGTAAAAAAAAGAAATCTATTGGCTTATCAATGCTTCTAATTGATTATTATAATAGAAATTTTCCTTATCTTGGTTGTTTCTATTCTCTCTTTCTGTTTCATGTCTAATCTTATTTTTTAATATTCTTTAAGTTATAATTCATTTTATATCCTACTACCACTAGACTGGCTTCTATAACATAAATATTGTTGAGATGCTCATGAACCTCTTAACATAATGTAAAGAGTCTAAACTAATTTACTATCAGATTTTGTGACTATTTTTTTCTTATGACCTTTTGACAATCTGTAATAGTGTATAATCCATACAAGAACAGCGCAAAAAGATATCAACAACCCTAAAGTGGATAGCAGAGTTCCCCACTGTTCAAGTCCTGTGCTGGGAAAATTGTTATCAAAATTCCCAGAAATATTAGAATCGATCATAGAAGGGTCAGACATATTTACAAATATATCAAAATTGAAAGAAAAGACACCATCAGATATTGGCCAAAAACAAGCAACATAAAACTGGCTCATGTCCATCAGTATATGACTAAAAACATTAACAGCGACAACTACTGTGAAGAAAAGATTTCTTTTTGTTAGGAGATAAACAGCTACAACAACTAAAGCTTGAATAAAAAAAGAATGTAAGATAACCCTATGCTTAAACAAGATATCTATATCGTGATAAACAGATAGAGGGGATAGAATAATAATCCATAACCACTGTTTTTTTTCTTTTCTTCCAAAGATAGCCATATTAACTAGTAGAGACAATCCAAAATGTGTTGCTAAATCAGGCATAATAATTCATCAAAGGAAAATTAGACTTCTTAGTGCTTAAATCTTACTCAATATTAGTAGGGAAAAGAGATAGTTAAAATAATAATACTAAATCTATATGACTTTTGGAAGAATATTTAGTTAGAACAAAAGAAGGATATTACAAAAAAAAGAATCATATTAGATATTATTTTGTTTAAAGAGTAGAATTTACTTAATTCAAATTAAATCGAGATAATTTTTTCGGATGTTTAGGAACATATTTTTAGGTGTAGTCGCTTTACATTATTAATAATGTCTGCTGAAGAAACCACAGTTAAGAAACGTAGAATTCTCCGGTTTATTAGAGATTTAGACCTTCGCTATATTCGTGGGTCTATTGATAGGAGAACCTATCAAACACTAAAGAACAAATATCAAGAAATCCTCACTGGTCTTCCAACATCATTGAAATCTGATGAAGAAACACAAAAAATCGAAGAAACAAAGAAATCTCTTCCCGAACTAGAATCAGATATTCAACAGATTGACAGCGTAATAGTTGACACATCTCCTCCATTGATTCCCCAAAGAACCTTGGAATTACCCGTTATAGAGTTAAAAAGCATGCCAATTCTTGAAATTGAAGAAATAAAGATACGTTACGTTATGCATATGGCCATTAAGGCAGCAACTAAAACCTTTGAAGAGGAAATGGACTTAGAACAAGAGTATGTTTCTGGGAAATTGAATGATCAGGAATATATGTCAAGTAAAAATGAAGTTGAAGCTAAACAGCACAAAATTTTCCAGCATTTCTACAAGTTATCTGAACTTCTCTTTTCCGTTTCTAAAGATCATCTGTTCAAAAATACTCATAACAATTTCCTCCTCTTTAACAATGAACTAAGCGAAAATATTAACCGTTTAAGAGGATATGAAACAGATAAACCTGAATTAAAAGGAATTATTTTCGAAATTAATGATAGAGTTCTTCGCAACAGACCAATTCTTCGTAAAGCAGCTCAAGATACTCTTAAATGGAAAATGGAGATTTTACAAGAGAAAGAAAGATTCGCTCTTTTTTACGAAGTTAATAAAGAAAAACTTACTCAAAAACAGAAAGAAATTATGAAACATAACATGAAGCAGTTTGAGATCTATGAAGAACTTCTTGATGATGACATCAATGATTATACACGTGATATAGACGCAATGGATCAGATATATGGAGAACATTTGCGTTTCCAAGAAATCGTCACTCCCTATTTCAAAGATTTAGCTATTGATATAGAAGCAAGGATACAGCGTTATAGTGAGGTAGTTAGTTTTCAGCAAATGAAAAACAAAGTTTCAATAGCTCCCAGCACTGAAACCAAAGATCTGGACTATATGGTCTTATCCGAATTAAGAACACTATGGAAGTTTACCGGCAAACCTGTAATTGATGAACAAAATGATTTAGTTGGTTTCTTAATAGGACCTGCCAAACTAAATGAGAAGTATGGAATACTAATTCTTCAACAGCAAGAAATATCCCTTTCAATGGCAAGAAGAATATATGATAATATTTTATCTCCAGATGGATCAGAAGGTATAGAAACCGAAGAAGATAAGAAAGAATATATCTTGAATGAACTAGTAAACACCCTTCCTCAAGTTCCATTCAATTTCCTCATACCTGAGACAATAATTGAATATTGTAACAGGAAAAATGTGGAACTAACTGGAGAAATAAAGAAAGTTATGCTGCAACCAGACAATTATCTCTTTGTTCCACTTGAATTTATCTCAAAAACTCAACGTGAAATCAGAATCAAAAACGAAAATATACTATTAAACGGTGATTTATTACCATTTTATAATCCTACTGAGAGCAACAATTTCACTAGTTTACTTACAGAAAGACAAGATATAAAGATTAAGAATGTATTCAATCAGATTGTAGGAACGGCTAGTTCAGTGATTTACCATCCAAGCAAAGGTTATTTTCTTGTATCCAAAAGGTTAAATTTATCTGACGACCTTTTTGATTTCATTCATGATTTTCTCTATACAGATGATTCAATTGATGAGACAGAAATTCTATCAGCAGACAAAAAGAAAATTGTCATTAAAGAATTATCTAAAGAATTTGGTATATCTGCAAAAGATATCGAGAATCCTGAACTTCTGAAGAAAATCCTAGTAGAGAAAAACACAGGTATATTACCAGATATTGTAGAAAGCTCAAAATATGATTTGTACTCTATTGGGAATCTAAAAATTATAAGTGACCACATATTATTAGATTATGGAACACAAGAATTTTCCATAGTTGATATTTTTGACATACGAGGAAAGGTTGTTGAGAATGTAAAAGGTACTGAGCTTGGAGTTATACATAATTTAGAACTCAAAGAAAAACCTGTACTGAATTTATGGACTTCAATTGATTTGCTTCTTATTGCTTCATTCATTGATTCTAATCCTGAGAAGTTGTTTGAAAAAGACAAAAATTTTATTGATAACTTAGCGATTTCAATTGGAAAACTCATGAGCATTGCCCCACAGGTTGCACTTCGTCCAGATATGGTTATGACCTTTATGAATCTCATAGGAAAGATTTCTAAAATTGAGGAAATTAAAGAAACAATGACAAAATTCAAACCTAGAATCATAGACCTAGGTCGAGTTATTACTATTGAGAAACAAAAAATTCTTGCAGATATTAGTGATAAGGAAATAATGGACGAAATTACATCAGATATTGAAGAAGGAGATGTTGACGATGACAAAAGATTCGTAGCATCACCAGACTACTATCTTCGTGAGAAATAGTTATATCATTGTACTCTTTGAATTTGTTAAACATAGGAAAGATAGAAGATGACCAAAACATTTGTTGGTTTTTATCCAGTAAAAGATTTTTCTAATTTTAATGAAAAAGATTCAGTCATATTAGTAGGAGTTCCTATCGAGAAAGCAAAAACTACTCCTAGAGGTTCCAAAAAAGCTCCAAAAGAAATTAGAAAACAGTCACTTGAGTTTAGTGGAATTTCTTCTGAATTTGATATTTCCAAATGCAAAACAAGTTTTTATGACATAGGAGA
>BPTM01000032.1 GCA_023705945.1 Candidatus Heimdallarchaeota archaeon | reverse complement strand
GTTGTTTTTCCACTTCCTGATGGACCGATTATTGAGATAAATTCACCTTGTTCAATATTAAGCTCTACTCCTCTTAAAGCTGGAACTTTCAGATTTGATTCTTTGGGATTGTAAATTTTGATTAAGTCTCGTATTTCTATGAACGACATGTTATCACCTAGGCTGATTGCCTCAACTCCGTTCCAATTTCCTCCTTAGAAGAACTGAATGTTGGGATAGCAGCACCTATGAATGCAGTAAGTAGAAGAGCACTCATTGATATTAAGAGCTGTACGACTGGGAATCCCATCGAATATGGAGGGATTGTTCGATTAATTGCTAATACTCCCATGAGCATTGTCGAGGTTATATAGCCTACTACTAATCCACAAAATGTAGTAAATAATAAAAGAGCAAGATAAACTGACATGTAGTATTTGAGTAACTGATTCGTTGAAATACCAATAGCTTTCATCGTTGCTATCTCTCTAGCTTTGTCTATTAATTGGATAGACGCAAATAATGCAAGAATAATGGCATTTATTGCAAATGACATGATTAATGTAGAATTAATTGCGGAAAAGAGAATAGATGAACGAGGACTATCTGGTTGGACAAATATTTTATCTTCTACATTTGTTACAGTTCCACCAGTAAGTGAAAGTACTCTTGCAGTAACATCAGCAAGTGCATAACTTGAATTACCTTTGATGTACATGTAATCAATCACATCATAGGGAGCTATCTGAATATAATTCATAAACTCGATACTTGCAACAAAATGATAGAAGATTGACCTGACATTCCCCAAGCTTAGTTCATTAACAAGTACTGGCCAATAATTGTATTTGTCGACAACTGAAACAGACATATTCACAAAGTCTGTGGGATCACCAGTTATGTCACCCATACTCTCATTGTAAGCTAGATATGTGAGACTAATATTATCACCAATATTATGATTTAATGCCTCAAGTTCATCCTTTTGCACAAGAACTTTGAGAGGGTGATCCAATTGTGCAAGTAAATCTCCCAAAGGCTTACTAGCAAAGTCTTCCCTGAAATAAGCTGTTTGTTCGTATTCCGTTTTATTTATTGTTAGGACAGAATACGTAATGGCAATATCTCCTTGAACATCTCTAAGATTAACAAATCGCACAATTGTTGATGATTCAACTTCAGGAAGAGCATCAACTTCACCTTTCAGATATGTATTGTCAACAGGAAATCCGCGGATTACTATGTCTGCTCCTAGATCGTAGTATGCACCATCCGTGTTATAAGTTTGATATGTTGATGGGATAACTATAGAACTAACTACTAAGGAGAAAGATAGTGTCAAGATAATTGATGATCTAACAAAACTTTTCTGGTATCTTGAGATTTCTCTTACACTTAGAGAGATGATATCAGCTCTTAATGCGGTACTTATTTTAACAATAATAATAGAGAATAGAGGAAGTAATCGTTGCATGAAGAGCATTGAGCCAAACAGTACTAGAATTGTTGCTGGTATGCCTACATATCTAGCTGTTAAATCTTGAAAGGAGGCTAAACTTGGCATTTTGTAAATAATCCATATTACAACACCAAATACAATTAATATTATATCAACAAAATATTTGTAGTATTTCGGAAGAGATTTCTCAACCCGTCCATAATCATCTATACTTCGCTTTTTTAGAAGTGTAATCGTGTTTAAAATTTGAATCAGTAGAATCGCCCCAACACTACCTATCAAAGCTACAAAAACAGAAGATAAATCAATTTTAAGAGGAATTGTTGTATTTGAAAATGATAAAAATCCTGAACTTTTTGTAAGAAGAGCAGAAATAGGAACACCCACTAGAACACCAAATACTAAGGCTATTCCTCCAATTATTAATGATTCCAAAGCTAAATATGAACCTATTTCACTCCGTTTCGCTCCCCTT
This sequence comes from Candidatus Heimdallarchaeota archaeon, assembly GCA_023705945.1. Taxonomy (GTDB): domain Archaea; phylum Asgardarchaeota; class Heimdallarchaeia; order Heimdallarchaeales; family Heimdallarchaeaceae; genus UBA460. The sequence continues at coordinate 36,733 of BPTM01000032.1, read as the reverse complement.
TCGGTAAGAATTGTAAGCTGTTGATCACGTTTCTTCCTAACTAAATTAGCTGCATATATAGTAAGAATGATAGTTAAAGCAATAATTGGTGATAAGAAGGCGTACATAAATGTTTGATACAGATTATACTCACTCTGGAAAGCTTCTAATAAATCTACTAAGTAAGAATTAATCCTAACTTGTGTGTAGGATTCGAGTATTAAATACCAGTCTTTCAACTCTACACCAATTAATTTAATCGTAGTAATTTCATCCTCCAAATGAAAAGCATCAATAGCTGTAACATCATAAAACAAGTCATTGTTAATGGTAGCTAAACCAAAGGACGCTACTATTGATTGGAGAATTTCAGCTCCATGTATCCACCACGTTACTGCTGCTGCCCGTTCATCTAGTTCAAAAATGTATTCCAAAGGGATTCCTATATTAGATCCTAGAACATTATAATCCGCTAGTTCATCAAAGAAAACTATACCTGAAACATTTACTGTAGTATAAGCATCAGGAACATTTAAAGAATCCTCTTTTGAAAGTGAAATTGGCATGTATAAATTCATTGAACTGTTTACACGGATAGAAGAATGATTATAATAATCGTAAGAAACAACCACCAAAATCTCATAAGCGTTTTCAGGAGCTCGACCTATAGCTATATTATTCGTTAGATAGGTTCTTAATTTGCGTTCCGTACCTATCAAAGGCATATTAGGTAAAATTGTTTCATTCGTAAGTGGATCAAACGTTTTCGTGAACAGACCTCTTTTAAAGAAAGTATCTCTCTGTAAAACTCGATCTGACATATTAATGTAATTTAGAGCAATGTCTGAAATTCTATCAAAACTATTGTATTGATGGAAACTTTGTTGTATGTATGTTGATTCTACTTGCACTTGAATGTATGTTCTTGGTTCTTCAGCAAGGAATAAATTGAAAGCTTGAAATTGATAAGAATAGATAAAGAAGACATATTGAGTGATGACAGCAACAGCTAAAGTGACACCAATCGCCGAAATTATGCCGTATTTCCAACCCGCTTTAAACAAGGGTCTGAATAGGTGTAAACCAGGAAGGAAAATCAATAAAAAGATATCAAGAATTGGGAGAAGGAAAATTGCTAATGGGACAATAACAAAACTTAGAATTTTCAAGAAAATATTGATTTGATCTTCCTCCTCCATCTTTGAAAAAGAAGTTATAAAAACGAAATATGTTCGTGTTACCATGAAAAGATTTTGAGATAATGGATTACGGGAAACACTTTTCTGTGAACTGTCATTCATTATCCGAAGGAACTTACAGACATCTATAAGCCTTTTTCTTTGTCCAGTTGAAATGTCCTTAAAATATGTATAATTATGCTCATTCTAAAACTCTAGAAGGTTAGTATTGTGATATTTTCTTTTTTGCCGACAATTCGAATGATACGAATGATACGAAAAGTTCAAATATTCGAATAGTTCAGATGTTGTCTGGATAATATTTGCTGTGGTGAATATGGATAAGTTTGAAAGACTCGCACGTGAGGCAATCAAGGAAAGTGACAGTATCTCATATACACCTCAAGATCCGTTTGTTTCTTTCGGATTTGAGAGTAATCCATTTCAAGAGGTATCTTTAGCAGATCTGGAATCTGAAACATTCATTGAACCACGTTTCAAGCAAGTAATTCGCTACATCAACAAAGTCCACAATAGTTTCACACAAAGTTTAGAAAAAAACCGTAATAGTAATGATGGAATAATTATGGATGGAGTTTTATTTAGTTCCTGTCAATCGGGTATTAGTACTTTGATTTCTCTTGCTCATCAGAATATTGTTAAATCTTCCAAAAAGCTCCGAAACACAGTATTTATCGATGCGAAAGAACTAGTAGAATTTACTGAACAACAGTATTCTATTGCTAAATCCATACAAAATTTTAGAAACATTCTTGGTAAATATGATTCAGGGGGAGAACCCTTATCACTCATTATTATTGACCATGCAGATTTCTTAGTCGAATTTTTTGAAGATTTCCGTTATGCAATGGAAAGAGATTTTCAGAATACGCCTATTGTTTTTATTTTTTCCCACTCAGGATGGACACGACTAAAGAATAGTTTGGCGTATTCTAATTATGATTTAATTAACCACATAGTTCCTAGTGAAAGGATTAATTCATTGACTGAGGAAGAAATCCTAGAAATTCTTGTTTTGAAGCTGTCAAAAAATAAACAGATACAACAACCATTCTCTTCTGAGATTCTCACTTATATTGCTAACAAATCCAGTGGAAGTTTATTAAATGCCATCAAAATCTGTTCTAGACTATGTGAGGATTGTTATTATAATGGTTTAGACACTGCTTCAAAATCACTTGTTAACGATGTTATTTCGTTCTTAGATATTAATTTGAATGAAGATTTTTATGATTTGGTTACGCTAAATGATAATACTCAAACGTTCATTTTAGCTCTTATATCTATGAAATCTATTGCCTATGACCACGGAATTACTTATGACGACATTGTTAACAACTTAGGCATACAAAAAACATCTGCATCCCACCATCTTAAACAGTTGCAAGAGAAGCGTTATCTACTCAAAAAAACTGTTAGCAGGAAAGCTCATTATCGATTAAGAGAAGAGCTAAAAACAGCTGCAGATACACATCTGATTACTCGTTTTGAACAAAAGGAAACTTATGTCAGGCTAGAGAACATTGTTGATTTAATTTAGTGAGTAATCATAAAAGAGTGGTCTGCAATTTTCTTAACAGATGTACTCATCCCTGGTTCAAATCCAACTATGGCTGTTTCTTTCCCTTTTTTCTTTATTTTCAACAGTATCGGTGCTGTTCTTGCATGTCTAGAGGCTATTATAATGGAATCAATCTTTCGATTTTCCATTAATACATCCATTATTTCAATGGACATTGATAAATAAATGTCATGGGGAGATACAATAGGTTCGTATCCGCTATTAGCTATGGCTTGAATCAGTTTTTCCCCTGCATACTCATTAAGTATTACTTTTTTAACAATAGGTTTTCCCAAATCTTTGGTTATTTCATCAATTTCCTCAAGTTTAATTTGTCTATCCTTAACTCTTCTGAGAAAATTCGGTCCATCCACGATAATCGCAGTGTTTTTTTCTCCAGATATTCTCTCCTTTAACGCGATAATATGAGGACTACTTTGAATCCTATCAATAATTTTCTCTATTAATTTCCTTTCTTCTTGAGTTTCAGTATCTGAATCATTCATTAGAATCCCATATAAAATAAATGAAAAAAGAAGGTTTATAATTTTATTCTTCTGTGGTTTCTTCTTTTTCTGTAGGTTCTTCAAGAGTCAATGGAGGAGTCAATAATGCAGTAGATTCTATTAGTTTCTTACCATCAACAATATTTTGCTTGATATATCCAAAATAATCAAGTTCGAAAATATACTTTGAAGCAACTTCAGAACTTATGTTCAAGATTTTTGATAGCTCTTCTTGAACTAAAGGTCTTTTAAAGTCGTTTAAGATATAGAGGACACGATATTTTGGATCAGTATTCAGAAATGCTTCAACAGATTTTAGGGTCTTTTTAGTTTGATCTATTTTCTTCTGTAGTTTCTGAACATTAAGCTCATATTGATACTTCTCTTCAGAGGACATTGAGCCTTGTTTTTCCATGATTTCAAGAGTGTTCTTTGTAGCACTTAGCTCCTTATTTGTTTCATCAAATTTTGCACGCAAATCTTGAATTGTTTCATCATTATCAAGTAATGATTGTTCTAAAACCTCTTTTTCAATTGTTGCCTTTTCAGCCATCTCACGAATATCATTCATTTCTGATTCTTTCTCTGCAAATTGCATCATGAGTTCATCTGATTGTGTCTTAAGTGTGTGAGCTTCCTGTTCTTTTGAGCTAATGTCTTGCTGTAGCTCAACCATTGTTTCGGCAAGTCTTTCCATATCTGAATCTTTTTCATTGAGCTGTTTCCTTAAAGCATCAATTTGAGCGCTCTCCTCTTGCTTTCCGTCAGCTTGCTCTTGAATAGTTGTTATTTGTTGTTTTAGAGTACCAATCTGTGTAGCTTTTTGCTGAATGTCAATTTTCTGATTTCTTACGGTATCCTCATGTTCAGCTATCTGATTTCTAAGATTAAAATTAGTCTGACGTGATTTATCCAATTGTTTCTGCAGATCATCGAATAGTTTATCTTCCTTTGATACAACTTCTGAAGACATGGCTCGCAATTTAGTTTCCATTTCTTCAACGTGTTTAGCCATTGCATCTCGTTCAATTTTAAGCCTGTTAAACTCAGATTGAAGATTATTTTTTTCTAAACTTAATTGATGAACCAATCTGTCTTTTTCTATAATTACTTGATCTCTACCTTCAATGATTGATTGATCTACACCAACTGTTGTAGTACGCTTAGATAGCTCATCTATCTGCTGGTCTTTGCTAATTAAAACAGTTTGAAGATCAGTTATTTCATTCTGTATAGTAATAGTTTCAGCTTTGTAATTTCCTAAAGCATCACTCATTTCATCGATTCTTACAGAATCTTCGTGAATTTTTGATTCTAGTCTAGGTATTTTACTTGCTTCTTTTTTGAATTTTTCTAGCTCATCTAACATTTCCTTTGTTATCATACCTGCATCCACAAAGCCTTGCTCAATACCTAGTCTGATTTTTGATGTACTTTCAGTTACAACAGTAAGATGAATATCTCGAAAAAGGCTTACGTAACTATTCTTGAAATTGCGTATTATGTTGTCCACTTCAGAAACAGAGTATTGCGCTTTACCGGGAGCAAGAGAAGTACTCTTTATCTCCTCTGCTCTAGCCTTGGTTTGCTCTTCTGAGGAATTTCGAACAATCCTCATATCTCCTAGAAATTTTTTAATTAGCGAGCGCACTATACTGAATGGACTATCAGATTCTACTGCCATTTGTTCCAGCTCAATCCTTTACGTTATATAGGACAGTAAGATATTTGAATATAAATGAATTGTGTCAGTTCGACTAGTAAATCAAGTATATTTTTTGAAAAATTCTTCAATCAACCATTAAAGAAAGGCTAAACATTACATCTCTATATTCATCTATTTCTTGTAAAAAGCCTGATAAATGATCATAAGAGACAATCGGGATTTCAGAGTAGAATTGAAGACTATATGTCCTCCATGAAACAATCAGAGGAAAGAGCAATATTTTTCTTTTTATTGGTAAGGTTAGATTTGATATTAAATCCTCTAGAATTATAGGGAATTGTTCAAACAAAATTTCCACTCTTTCTTTCTGTTTCTCAGCTGAATTCTTCAGAAAACTAGAAGAGCCCGTATTATGACGCTTACAATAAATTGCAAACAAATATGGGAATTTGAAAGCTAATAAATCAATTTCGTATTTAGTAAACTCATCTTTGAATCTAAAATTTGTCATAACAGAATAGTTACTTTCATCAAAGATTGTACTTATTATATGCTCAAAACCCTTCCAATCTAGTTTTTCCATAATTAATGTCGCACTTTTCCCTTGTTTTAATAATGTATAAACTATTTTCCCTTTCTCAGTTTCACTAAACTTTGTCGTATTAAAAAACTCATCTAGAGAATAATTGATTGATTGAAGAATCATTTGGCATTTGAATTTTTCATTTTGTGAAAATTTGGGTATATCAAATTCATCTTTTTCTAAAATATGATCTAAAATTATACGAGTTACAGTATCAAGCCGCAAATTTAACCCTCAAAGAAGCAAAGAAGAATTATTCTGGTTTAGCAGACTTCACTCTTTGTATAATAATTTCCCGTGTTAATTGTTCTATTGGCTGAGCAACTTTTTGAACACTTAAGGGTCTTGCGCCTCTCTGTAATCTTCCATATTCATCCAATTTGGATTTAATATCAGGACTACGGAGTAATGTCATAAGCTCGTTCCTAGCTTGGAGACAGGAAGTTTCAATTACTCTCATGTAAGCATCACCTTTATTTGAGGCTAATTTTTTCTCCACTAACATATCCAGGAACCTATCTGTAGGAGTTCTATCTTCTGCTGGCATATCTATTTTGTTTAATACTATTATAAACGGTAAAGATTTACCCAAAGCATCTCCTTTCAAAGAAATTAGTTCTGCTAAGCTTTCGACATTATCATCCCACATATTTTTGCTAGGATCAAACATGAAGATTAAGCCATCTGCTCCTTCAAGAACTACTTTTCTTTGAATGTAATGTCTCTTTTGTCCAGCAACTGTCCATACCTGATAACGAAGCTTTGGAACGCTAACTCCTTGGCCTTTAGGTAACTCAAAAGTGCTTTGATCATAAAATATAGTTCTCCCACTAGGGTCGTCAATTTTCTTTAATGATGAATAAATAGTTTCAGGATCTTCAACTTTTCTCAGTACGTTATAAACAGTAAGCATACTTGTTTTTCCAGCTAAAGAAGGACCATAAATTACCAGTTTAAGGTAAGGAACTCCGGAACCATCAACCTTGAAGATATCTTTGATAGTTAATTTTCCTGACATCGCTTTTCTTGCCACCAATAGTTTGCTTTTTCGAATTAAGATTTTAATTTATAAAATCTTTTCGAGTGTAAAGTATAATTCTTTTATGTTTTGGAAATCTATTAAATCTTACTATGGTTTCAACTAGATTTTTGTCATAAAACGAATGAAAATATGATTTTTCTAGATGAAATGCTTATACTCCTTGATTGTGGAGCTCAGACAGGCTCTTTTCATCCCTATGCAGAGATACAGCAAGCTCAGCAACAATACCATCAAGAAAAGCTAAAGCAGCTTGCTCAAAAGCAGTTCCTTCAGGAGCTAAAGTACTGTCTAATCCTTTACTTCTTCGATATAAATCAGATTTTGTTCTCCCCTTTAATTTCACAGTAACGTCTCCTAATCTTCCAATCACGCTTTGTGGATAACTAGTTAAAACAATTACAAATGGATTATAGATCAAATAGGTTTCCAGCATTGCTTTAACAATTGGTGTAGTTCCAGAACCACTCACTACAATAATACTATCTTCTTCTTTTAATCTTGGAACAGACCTAGTATTTGTTATAAAGCGGCATTCTACTCCAAAGTGCTCGAGCCTTGTTTGGAACATTTGACCAACCATTGCACTTCGACCACTTGCAAGGATATAGATCCTTTTCTTATTTTGAATATCTGACAATAATCTATCTCTAACTTGTTGAACATATTCATAGTGTTCCATCATATGTTGAATATTAGTTTGAAGATTCTCAACCATGAGCTGCATAGCTAATATAATTGCAGAATGTTCAGTTTGCTGATTTGCTAAATTCTTGATACGTTCATCATCAGCTAAAGAGCGAACGGATTTATTTACTCCAGAATTCTTTTCTTTTCCGTTTTTGTTCATTTTAACCCCACAGATAGAAGTATTGTATTTGAAATTTTTTGAATTGAAGCTTGCTTATCAAGTTAAGATGTCTATGTGCCGAAACTATTAGTTACTTAAAAATTGCTCGGTAAGAATCGAAAAATCACACATAAAATTATAAACATTAATACAAGAATTAAAGTGAACTAATTTGAAACTTTTAGACAAGATAAAGAAAAACTATAGAATAGTATCTATCTGTATACTCATTTTTTGGATTCTAATAGTTTCAATAAATATGAATAAGATTTTCAATCTGAACGAGTTTGTTGCAGATGAAAGTTCTAGTTTAATATCATCTGGAGATATTCAAGAAGCTGACCAAGGTGCAGACATTTTAAGTCAATTCAGTGAAGATAATAGTAGTTTCCAGATAATAATTCATAATCCAACTGGTACAATTCTAACTGATGAAATAAGAGCAACTATTACGAGTATTATAAACAATATAACTAGCAATCCAAAGATTGGTCCTTATCTTTCTTCTAAATTACCATATTCGTCTCTTTTTGATGATGCAGATAATCTGTTAAGAACAATTTTCAGCCTACAATGGTTTGCAACACAACTTTCGTTTTCTTCAATTCATTATATTTGGGGAGGTATTGATTATTTTTCCACTCTTTGGCTAGATAGATTCAATATTTCCGCAGATGTCAATATAGCAACAGATACAACTGTTTCTCTAACAAAATGGTATCTAAATACTTTGTTGGATTCTTACAATGAATCTAGATATTTACTAAATGCTTATGATTTCTTTGATTTACTTGCGAAAAGTTTCAAAGTATCTGCAAATCTCACACTTCCAACAACCTCACAAGATGTACTAAATCTATGTAAAGCCATCGTAGTAGCTAATAATTCACTTTTTGGATCCTATGTAGATGATCCTAGATATCTTCAATTATTGTTATCTATTTCTGAAGATTTTAATGAAACGAGGTGGGATGAGAGTGAGTATACTTACCAACAAATTACAAAATTTCTGTTTAACGCGACTGATAGTTTTAGTGTTAATTTCGTCAAGGAAGTGTATTCTAACGGGGATATTGAAGGTTTTGTTAATACAAAAAACAAGTACTTAATGGATGTTCTCAGGAGAGAAGTAGAATTACCACCTATTTCATTAGGAATAGTTGAAACATTCTTGAAACAATATACAAACTACAAAAATGAAACAACTCTTGTTGATACAACATTGATTACATTTAGAATGTCGTTAAGTCATAGAAATGAAAAGGGTAAAGAGGCTTACATTGAACTTCTTGACTTTATGGAAGATTTGCAAGCGAATTATAAGGATTTAAACCTATTTGTAACAGGAATTAATCTATTCATTGTGGAGCTTTCACTAGATTATATGTTACAACTTCAAAAAACCGACATAATTATAATTGTCACGATAATTGTAATTCTGGCCTTAGTTTACAGATCGCCTATTTTACCAGTAATCCAACTATTCGTATTGGGAATAGCGTTCAGTATCTCAAGGTTGCTATTCATTCTAATTGGTAATATGGTGGGAGGTCTATCAAGCACGAGTTTACTTTTATTAAGTGTTAGCGTGCTTGGAGCTACAACTGATTATTGCGTATTCCTCATGGGAGATTATTTGATTCACATTAAACAAGGCGAGAAAAGAATTGATGCTTTAAAGAAAACTCTAAGGAGAACATCAAAAAGTATCATTATTTCTGCTATTTCTCTGACTGTAGGGTTTGGATCTTTCATCTTAAGCCGATATTCAGTTATGACTGGAATGGGTTTTGGAGGTGCAATTGGCTTTTTTACAAGCATGGTTGTTTCCCTAACAGTTGTGCCATCTATTCTGCTTCTTGTTAATCCAAAGTATCTAACTAAATGGAAATTATCTTTAAAGAGAATAAAGAAACCAAAGTTTTCAGTAATTAATGGTGTGAAAAAAGCAGTCAATAATCCAGGTAAGGTATTAGCTGTCGCATTTGCTTTAGCTCTAATAGGAACTGGGGTTTTTCTTTTAGTTCCTACTGATTATGCTCAGATTTCAACTGCACCACAATCATATCAGAGTAGACAAGGTATAGATGCTTTGAATCATTATATGGGACCTGAATTTACTAGTCAAATAGTAATATTGTTCCACACTCCAGAAGGAGAAGGTTTCATTCGAGATAATCAGACTTTAAACTATGAATCTATTAATGTTGTTCTTGAATTGGTAGAAACGGTATTAGCGGAAATTAATTTTTCACGAGTTATAGGATTAAGTCATCCTATTGGTGAACCCTATACAACGAGTAATGAGAACAGTTCATATTTCTTAACAGAAGAAATCCAAATTTTGATGAAGAACTTTGTACTTCCTGATGTAACATATGGAACACTTATCCTCGGTTCTAATTTTGAAGAAGGAGATAGAAGGTTAGATATACAAATAGTGAGGGCTAGAGAGATAATAATCGAACAAATGCAAGAGAAAGGTATCGAAGATTGGGATATTTATTTAACAGGTTTTGCACCTATTCTTTACGATTCTAAAGTAGGCATAACTGATGATTTCCTCCTCATTATTGTGATAGCTTCATTAACCATTCTTGTCCTCCTTTTCATTTTTATGAAAAACATTCTTATGGCTCTTAGAGTGTTAGTAACTATTTTAATTTCACTAGGAATTAGTCTAGGTTTCCTAGGGGGTGTTGGTTATTTCTTCTTGGGAGGATCTATATATTGGATTGTTCCTCTACTTCTTTATACAGTATTAATAGCTTTAGGGTTAGACTTTGATGTTCTATTTTTGGGAATTTTCAATGATCTCAATAAGAAAGATAAAAACGTGAGTAAGAACATAGTTGATGCTGTTGATCAAACAATGAGTAATATATCTGTTGCGGGGATTGTTATGGCTGCTACCTACTTTACATTAGTTTTTACATCATCGATTCACATGCAACAAATAGGATTAGGACTAGGTATTGGAATTCTCGTAGATGTATTTGTATCAAGATTATTTATCGTACCTCCTGCAATTGTTATTACAGTTAAAACAAAAATATTCAGCAAAATGAAGAAGAAGAAAACGGAGAGTGGAACAGATAAAAAATAAAATATTAACATGGATTATAATTTTAACCATTACATTGTCTAGTGCTCCAACAGCATTAGCTGAAGCAGGAGATGATTTTCGAAGCATGAGTTTTGATGGGAAAGGTTACTTACTTAGATATGATATTGTTCAAGGTGACAACCTAGATAACGTTTTTTCAGATATGGGCTTTAACATAAAAGGATCACTCTCAAATGCTGAATTACATGTTATTTTGAAGAATAGAAAAACAGTACTTCGAGATGTTTATCTCATTGAAAAGGATAAATTTGAGCCAATGTATGTAACGCTATTTGCAATAGAAACTTATGTTATCCTTAAAGAGTCGATTGAGGTAGTAATAGACACAACAAGTGATGCTATCTTAGATTTAATTGGTTATAACTTCCATCCCGTAGGGGAAGAAATTATCAATGTTGTACTCCCAGCAGGAACAAGTATAGTAGTCCCTAAAATATTTACTAACATAACTAGACCTAATTTTGGTAGTATGTTAGAGAATCAAGACATATTTGATTTCTTACCAATTGTTTTGGACTACGATTATACAAGGTTTGAAGCGGAATTTACAGCATTAGTTTTAGATCAGACATTTTCAGTAAATGTATTTAATCAAGGATATGATGATTTTACAGTGTCTCTAGAAGCAAATATTGAACCGGCGGTTTCAATGAAAGCTTCTTGGAATAAAGAGAGTGGTATACTAAAATCATTTTCCTCTCATATTACTATTGGGAATGAATCAACCACATTAATACTCTCGTTAAAGGATTATGAAGAGATTAGTTCACCAATAGATATACCAGTTATTGAGTTTTTCACAAATAATAGTCATGCTTATTTTGAGTTATATCAACATCAAAGCACAACAGAAAACCTATTAAGAGATTGGGCAAATTGGGTTAATCAGCTAAATCAAACCTTTGGGATGCAATATATTCTGTATGAATCAGGTTTAGATATTGATTGGAACATGCGAATCTATGATTCAATCAATCATTTTTACACTACGAACACACCTATTCATAGATCATGGACAGCTCTTATGCCTCCAATTCTTCTTCCATTATGGGAAAGATTTGAGGGTAGCATTATTCTGATTCAGGAACTCTTCAGTCAGCTTGAAGATATGTTAAACGGATATCAATTTGAACTGAAGGGGGTCACAGATACACTGTATACAATTGAGAAAGCTGAACTTGATATCGAATATCATCATTTAGAGAATGTGCATTATGTAATTTGGGACTTATCAATCAAATACCAAGGAAATAACACACAAACGGTTATTCCACGTATCTATGTAACTGAAGTTTATTTGAATCTAACTGGGTGGTTAGCTTATTCAGATGAAGGACTATTGAAAGGTTTTTCACATTCATATCAAGAGCATTTTCACACTTATTATGACCCTGAGGAAACAGATAGGGGAAACAATTATTTCTTTGAATATCTAATAGAATCCAATTTGTACAATTTAACAATACCTTCATTTCAATTAGATTTGGATGATACCAGTTTTTCCAATATTGTGCAGATAGTTTTTTATGTTCTTTTAGTCTATTTTATTTGGAGAAAAAGACGTCAAAAAAGTGTATTCATTTGAGTTCCCAACCAAATTCTGGCAAAAAGTATATCTTAGACACAAACTTCTTCATTAGTGGTTTTGAAAAAAATCCCTCTGATTTTAACCTGTTTTTAAGAATAATAACAGATATGAAAATAGAACTCTATGTAACTAACTTTATTCTTCAAGAAATCAGATGGTACTTGAGAAGGAGGATAAAAGCTCCAGTTCAAATTGAAAAAGTATTAATTAAAGATATTCGGAAATATAGAGAAAATATCGGTGAAAATGCAGAAAAATCACCTCAAATGAACGATTTATCTAATATTCTTGCAGCAAATAAGTTAAATGGAACAGTAGTAACAAGTGACTTAAAACTAGTGAAATTCTGCGAGATTGAAAATATACCTGTTCTTATTGGTTCATCTTTTGTTTTTTTTCTGAAAACTACATGTAAAGATCCGGAGAAAGAAAAACTACTCAATAAGATTTATGATACTATTCTTTCTGATGAAATTCGTCACTCAGTTGAGAAGAGACAAACATATGACCCAGTAACAAGGATAAAAAAAATCCAAGAGCATGCAATAAATGTATTGCAAAATATTATCGAAGCAAAAAAAATCCCATCGGAAAAACCCCCATCCAACTATCATCTTTTAGACGAAGAAAATAATCTAATTGACCTCATGAATGAGATAGAATTTGAATTTCCAAACTATCTAGAACAATTAGAAGAAGGTAATCTAGAAGGACTTTTTTATGAATTGGAAGAAGCTTACACAGCTTTATCTGATTTATCACTTGAACTAAGAATTGCTCTGGTCGAGAAAGAAAGTTATATTGAGGAACTAGCCTTACGGTTGAAGGCTAGAATATTATTTCTACTTAGTATTGTAGAATTTACTTTACTTGATTTCGATAAATTAGAAAGCCATTTGAACACAATTACAGAAATTTCAACTATTTTTCCTTCATTAGTTGCTGATATTTTTATGGATTTACATTTTCTGCGAATGGTATACTTCTTGCTTTCTAATAAGCATGAAAGATTGAAAAGCTATTACTCCGAGAAATTTCTCTTATTATGCGAAAAACAAAATCGCTTAGACCTATTTGGATTAACAAGAGCAGTGATTCTAGCTTCAACTATTATGGAAAGTGGATTAATTGATAAGAAAGCTTCTATTGATGGAAAAGACGAAATTTCTCTACTAATTCAGATAGGTTATATATTGCTTCAAAGAGAGGAATTTGAGCACGCTCTTCTAATTTTTCTGCAATCGCATTACCTTGCCATCAATCTTAAAGAGACTGTACTAGCGAAGGACACTTTAGAACTCCTTGCTATTTTACACTATTCAATTAAGGAAACATGCACTGAAGAGATTTATCAAGGTATTGAAGATTTGAAGGAATTGGGAGTTTATGATTTACCAGTAATTACCTATGCAAATATGACTGAATTGAGGAGATTAACAACTCAAGAGTTTGTATCTGTAGATCAACTCTCAGTCATTTTACAGGATTGGTTTTACATTTACAGTAGTGGGACAATTGTTAAACAAGGTCAAGTTCAAACTTATTTACTTCTGAAAAACCCATATTTTTCACCCAGAATTGCGATATTTCTGAAAAACCCTCTATCGAAGCATGATATATCTCCAGGGAGACAAATAAAAATATTTGAGGGCAAAATAAAATCATTAATCCCAAAAGAAACTACGATAAATGGTTTTGCAATTGATTTATTACTAGAGGTAGAAGAAAAAGAGATAAAGTTCATCTTTAGAGGACCATTTGGAATGAAAATTATTCTTTAATTGCAGATTTCCATTTCTGGATAATTTCCACAAGTTCTTGTGTTTCTATTGGATGTTTCTTTATTCTATCGACTTGTTGACTCATTTCATGAGTTATGAGAGTTGATAGTGCACCCATTTCCATTAATACGTCCCTTGCTTTTGCAAATGCATCAAGTAATTCTTCCCTACTTCCCCCAACATATACAACAGAAAGGAGGTTCTCATAGATTTGTTCAGGAGCAAGGCTTCCCCAATTTTGTGTAATATCTGTCATTTCTGCAAAATCAGAAGAGATAATTACATAACCTTGACCCACTTTTTTTATATTTTCTTGCTGAACTAATCTAAACAAAGTTCTATTTATTGTGGGGACATCTGAGTTTAATTGTTGAATTATTTTTTCTTCAGTCAATGGCATTTCAGATTTGAGAAGTAAGCCTAATGTTTGTTGTTCAATGGTTCCTTGAAAACTACAATGTTTGACTAAACCTTGAAGCGAATGAACAAAAATATCATCAGTAGGTTTCCTATAGTATGCCATAATCTTTTCAACAAGCTCATTCACTTTGTTTCCAACTACGGGGGTTGAGGCTTCCTGAGTTGGAAAAGATGATTCCTGAGGAGCTATAGGAGCTTCCTTCAACTTCTTTATTTCAAGTTCTTTTTGTTGAAGTGATTTGGTGAGTTCGTGCTCTCGATCTTTTCTAGATTTCTTATCTTCCTCATGGTAATAACGTTGCTCTTCCAAACGTTTGGAATAGTTTTCGAGCTCAGAATCTTTCTGACCAATAATTTTGTTAATCTCAAGAATTTGAGCTTCAAGTTCAACTATTTTTGCACTTTGGTTTGCGATGTTTTGTTGCAATTGTACTATGAATTGTTGTTGTGCCTGATCACGCAGTTTTGCTTTTCTTGGATCATCAGTTGAGTTTTCATCATCAAATGGGTTATGAACCATCATTATACACCTTATACAAATAATCATCAAGTTACAAATAAAGGTATTTATTCAAAGAATATTAATGATAATGAAAAATAATTGAATTAGATAATAATCATCAATCTTTTAACCCAAGAATTTCTTTCAAAATAATCTCAAAAGCATCAGTATTCTTCTGAATGGTAACATAGGGCCAGAGTTCATTTTCGGTACTCATCATATAATCAGCCAAAGCTATAACATCACCTACTCCATAACCTAGCTCTTTCTTGTTTCTTGCAAGGAAATTGTCAAAGTTTCTCAGAAGAATATCTTCCTCCGCTTTTGCTCCTGTTGTTTCTGCAATCCGATCAATGTTATTTAGACGGTTGAACCTTGTTTTCATAGAGGTGTGAAAAGCTATCACGAAAACGTTATCTTCTCCATAATGTTTCTTAAGAACTTCAATCTCAGAAACTGCCCGTAAACCAGATAAAAATACACCAGATATGTCATCAGTGAGAGCATCAACTTTCTTAATCAATCTTTCAGTAAAGTAACTATCAGAAATTTTCTTACATTCATCAGTTACTCTCTTAATATTTTCAGGTGAAAATTCTAAACCTCTTCCAGTAACTTCTTCCAAAACTTCTGTTCCTGTTTCGTACAAAGGCATTTTGTATTTAGGTCCTAGTTTTTTTGCGTATGTTGTTTTTCCACTTAAGGGGAGACCTGATAGCACAATAATTTTCATTTTTACCACTTCTAATTATTGGCCAGAGAGCACACTCTCTTCACCGCTAGCCATAGCATTGCTCTGAGAGGTCTATGATAAGCTCTGGCCAAGAGGATATTAACTTAATGATTTAAAAATCTTATTTAAAATATAAAATTAGAGGAGACGTTTTTCTCCTTCAAGTTTACGAATTTGAGTTATGTCCTGAGTAACTTCCAGAACTCCTTGATATTCCCCTTTGGAATCCCTCATTGGGAAATAGCGGATGAATATTTTTCTTCCTTCCATTTCTAGCCAGAATTCTGCTTTATCTAACGTGTTATTTCTAAAACTTTCAATAATCTCAAGAACTCTATCAACGCTTTTATCAGGATGACAATTTTCTACAAGGCGTCCAATTATACTTGGAGCACGAGGAAATATCCTATCGCCTTCGCTATAAAATTTGACAGTATTATCCTTGCTAACATATGTTATATCAACAGGTAAAGTCTCAAACATCATTTTCATGTCTTTAAATGTTAGAGTACCTGTTCCAAAGTCAAAAGCATCATTAGCTATAGAAGAAGGTTGATGATCTATTTCATCTTCATTTTGTTCAACAACTGGAAGCTCGGGAGTGAAACAACAGTAGCCTATATCATCAAATTGTTTTCTCATTTCAATCCATTCATCTTTAGTACATACTTGCATTGCTGTAGGAAATAGTACTTTATTTTCCTTGGAAAAGTGACTAGCCAACATCTCTGCAAGGCCATGTGCATAATTATGAAAGGTCTTGACAAACTCTTCATATTCTAACTCTTCCTTTTTCTCTAATAGTGAATAAAGGTTCTTTTCAATATCCCGGATTCTATCATGGTCTATCCACATTATTTTGGGGGGTTGTGTGACACCGTGTTTTTCTAGATATGAAAATAGTATGTTTTCCTCCCGAATATAGTGACTGGTTGAAGCTTTCAAGTGATCAGTTATAGAAGTAATTTTCTCGAGTTCTTTTGAAATTTCTTCATAATTGGACTTTCTCTTAATGTCTTTATACGAATCTCTTAATTCATTTGCATATTTTAGAAGAATTGCATGCTCTTGCATTAGAATATTTACTGGGTGACCTTCTGGAGCTAAATTTATATCTTCTATTAGTGTTTCTGCTAATACTGCTAAATGAACATCACACATATGATGAATCTCTTCTGCAGGCATACCTTCCTTGATTAAAAGCTCTTCAGCATTCGCAAATTGAAGAGGAGTCATATTCTTAATTGATACCTTGAACTCTTTCCTAACTTCTTCTGGGTTAACACCAGTGTGTAGTTTTTTTATTAATTTCTTAAGTATCTCTTTATTTTCTTCTGTAGTTTTTCCTACTTTCTCAGGCACATTCATCACCTTTTAATTACTATTTTCAAGATTAAAATCAAGGGGTTAAGTTACCTATACCTTCTATTTGCCTCCATTTTTCTTGTATACATAAACGTTTGGTTTTCCTCAAATTTCTATTGGTCATGTTTTAAAATAGTCTTCAATAAAAAGTGGTTGAATGGAAGATTTTAAATGTCAGTAAGCTTGTGAAAAAATCGACATTTAAAGGCGAGGGCTCTCTCATGAGCGAAAACAAAAAAACTAATACTAAGTCTACAGATGATTTTATTGAAGTCAATGTAGAGGATATTGAAGACATTACAGAAGTTGAAACTAAGGAACCTGGAAAGGTTGATCCTGAAAAATTAGAAATGGACAGTATGAGAGAAGAATTTCGTGAATTAATCTCGAAGAACAAGAGTGATAAAGCTATCAAAAAATATATGAATCTTCTCAAAGATCTAAAACAGTCAAACAAGGAAAAAAATGATTACTTAAATACTGCACAGATGGTTCAGGCTAATTTTGAGAATTACAAAAAAAGAGCTCACAAAGATCAAGAATGGTCAAGTTTTCAAAGTAAAATGAAAATAGTTGAAAGGTTCTTATCATTCTATGATGATTTAGATAGGTCTGTTACTGCATTCAATGATAATTCTGATGTCAAAAGCTTGAAAGAGGCTCTAAATCTAGTATTTAGCAATTTAAAAGTAACATTTGAATCACTAAATGTTAAGACTATTGAACCTGAAAAGGAAATTTTCAACCCACAATATCACGAAGCAATTCATGTTGTTGAGAATGAAGAAGTTGAGTCTAATACAATAGTAGATGTTGTTTCGATAGGGTACATCCTTGAGGATGTTGTTATTAAACCTGCTAAAGTCGTAATTACTAGAAAATCCATTGAAAATTCTGAAAGTAAATAGAAATAGCCTATTTCTACTTTCATCTTTATTGGCAAAATTTTAATTAGATGTAATATTTATTTTGTCTAATAATAGAAACCATTCTAAAATTATTGCTATTACATCTATCACTCAAGAAACAAAGGTATAATCATGAATAAAGTTGGTATTGTTTCATTTGGCTCTTATATTCCACGTTATAGAATAAAAGTAGAGGAGATTGCAAAAGTATGGGATGAAGATCCCATCGAAATAAAAGCTCAATCACAGATAAGTAGCAAATCTGTTCCAGGACCAGATGAAGATGTAGCTACAATGGCTGTTGAATCTGCTAGAAATGTAATTAGCAGATGGAAAGGTAAAGAAAAAGATTTAGGGGCAATTTATGTAGGGAGTGAGTCTCATCCCTATGCAGTTAAACCTACTGCAACCATTGTTGCTGCAGCTTTAGATGTAGAAAAATCTCTAACAGCTGCTGATTTAGAGTTCGCATGCAAAGCTGGAACTGCAGGAATGCAGATGTGCTTTGGATTAGTGAAATCAAAAATGATTTCGCTAGGGCTAGCTATAGGAGCTGATAGTAGTCAAGGAAGACCAAGAGATCCATTGGAATATACGGTAGGAGCAGGAAGTGCAGCTTTTCTAATAGGTTCAGAGAACATAATCGCAGAACTTGAAGGAACCTATTCAGTTACTACTGATATGCCCGATTTTTGGAGAAGAGAAGGAGCTGTTTATCCTTCGCATGGAGTTAGATTTACTGGACAACCTGCTTATTTCAAACATACAATTGATGCTTCAAAAGGTTTAATGGAAGAATTAGGGACAAAACCCTCTGACTACCACCATGTTATTTTCCATCAACCTAATGCTAAATTTCCTCAAGCTGTTGCTAGAATGTTAGGTTTTTCTAAAGAACAAGTTGAATTAGGATTAATTTGTAAACAGATGGGGAATGCTTATTCAGCTTCTTCAATTTTAGGATTTACTAATGTCCTTAACCACGCCAATCCTGGAGATAGAATATTTCTGACATCTTATGGAAGTGGTGCAGGTAGTGATTCATTTTCATTTACCGTTACTGAAGCAATAGACAATATTCGTCCATACAAATATGACACACAGTATTATCTAAACCAATGTGAGTATATTGAATATGGAAAGTATGCAAGATTTAAGGGGATACTGAGGTGATTAAATGGTAAAACGTAATGTGTTTATAATTGGTACAGGAATAACAGGTTTTGGAGAAAATTATGAGATTAGCGCGGGTAAACTTGCTTCAAAAGCACTAACACGTGCAATTGAAGACACAAAAATCACGAAAGAATCAGTACAAAGTATGTTTTTTGGATCATTGGTTTCTGGCTCAAATTCACAACCATCCATTGGAGCCAATTGTTTAAGAGAGAGTCACATAGAAACCCCTCATGTTCGAATTGAAGCAGGAAACGCTAGTGGAGCAGCAGCACTTCATCAAGCATATCTTGGGATATTGAGTGGGGTCTATGACTGTTTAGCAGTTGTAGGTGTTGAGAAATTAAGTGATTTTGTTAATGCAGGTACAGTAGAAAGAATCCTAAGTTCAACCATTGATTATCAATGGGAATTTGAGATGGGTGCTACATTAACAAGCCTTTATGCAATATTAACTAAAGCTCATATGAAAAAATTCCAAACTACTAAGGAGCAACTCGCAGCTGTTCCAGTTAAAAATCACAAGAATGGTGTTAACAATCCCAATGCTCAATTCAGAAAAGAGATATCAATTGAGAGATTTCTTAATGCAAAAAGGATATCTGATCCCATAGGTAAATTTGATCCAGCTACTTATTGTGATGGAAGTGCTTCTGTTATTTTAGCTTCAGAAGAGTTCATACTGCAAAATAAAGATATAAGCAGCAAGGTTCCAATTTTAGGATCTAGTTATGCTTCAGATAATTTAGCGCTACATCATCGTAATTTATTAACTGAACTAAATGCTTCAAAAACTGCTGCGACTGCTGCATACAAAATGGCAGATATCAAACCAGAAGATATCAATGTTGCTGAAGTTCATGACTCATACCCTATAGGTGAAATCCTAGCTATTGAGGATCTTGGTTTCTTTAAGAAAGGTGAGGGAGGAAAAGCTGTTGAAGAAGGTTTAACTGAGCAAAATGGAAAAGTGAGTATAAATACAAGTGGTGGATTAAAAGCGAGAGGAGACCCATTCGGTGCAACTGGTATCGCTCAGATTATTGAGATAGTAGAACAAATGCGAGGAGAAGCAGGTAAACGTCAAGTTGATTCTATTCACTACGGATTAACACAAAATGTAATGGGTACAGGAGCCCTAACTTATGTAAATATTCTAGGAGAAGAAGAGGTGAAAAGATAATGGAACCACCCAAAATTTGGAGAGAAAAACGAGGTAAATATTTAGCAATGGGAGTCGAATGCTTAGACTGTATGATCAAACAGTTTCCCTTCACAGAGAACTGTTCAAAGTGTGGCAGCGAAAATGTGAAAGAATACAAACTTGCTACAACAGGAAAAGTTCTGCATTTCTCAACTGTTACTCAAACTACAGATGAAATGATGGGTAGCACCCCTTACTTAATCGCTATAATAGAGCTGGATGACGGTGTCAAAGTTACAGGGCAAATTGTTGACTGCAATCTTAACGAAGCAAAGGAGAGTATGAATGTAAGGATGGTTTTCCGTGTTCTAGCTAGAAATGGTTCAGAAGGTTTAATCCGTTATGGATACAAGTTTGCACCCATTTAGATTTTAAGTGGAAATATGTTGAAATGATTGAACTTCTAACCCTATATCTTTTATTTTCTGTTTTGCGTGGTCGACTTCGTGAGAATATTGTTGCTCTTCTCCAGTAAAGATTCCATGGACACCACCGTGATATACATCCTTAACGACTATAAAGCCTATACCACACCCTAGTTTTTTGTTGTCACAGTAAGTAGCGTAGAAATTTTCTTTGCTTAAATCAATGTCCAAGTTAAGTTTAGACACAACTTTGTTTGGAAGTTGATGACTAACTATTGAATTTGAGCAAAATGGGCATTTTGTTGAAAAGAATTTCTTCATACGTTTTTTAGCCTCACTGAAAATAGATGAGAACCAATAACCAGATGACACTTGTAGAAGAGCATCTATTTCCATACTTGGAATCGAACTTAACTGGTGAAGAGATGCAATTTCCGCAGGTTTAGCTACTTCAAGCAGTTGTTTAAAACCTTTAATTGTAGTCTTAATCACTACAGGATTATCAAAATTTTTTTCTACAAACTCATTATCTTTTGGTAAATAAGGTTGAAGAAAACTCTCTTTCGGTTCTTTTGTCATAATGTTGAAAAACATTGCATTTGCAGTTGGTGGGAAACGCTTAGTTTTAGTTCCAAAATAGTAAACAGCAAAATCCATCAATTTTGGATGTAGAGTTTCATCAGGTTCATCGACCATGAAAATCATCATCTGATTGTTGTTTGTCAAAGTTAAAACCAATGGGGGTAGAGTAGGTTTAGAAAGATAAACAGATTTTATAACACCAATTCGTTTGGATGCAAAAACCTCCTCAAGTTCCGTAACAGCTGTTTTAATATGCTCAGGTCCCTCATACTCTATGGGTTTAGAAACTTCATATCCTTGAGTTTTGAGAGATTCCTCAAAATCCATATTCCAAAATTCTTTAATCCAATCCCAAGGTAAGTAAACCACATTTTTCTTCTTATACCATTCTTTTGATTCTCTAGCTTCGTCATCGAAGAAATAATATAATGGATGAGTCCGAGATGACTTTTCCATTATGATAATAGGAATAGCGGTCATGCCTTCAAATTTCTCGCAATAAATAGGGTCTATTCCAGAATTAAGAGAAAGTACACCACTCAGTAGCTTAAGAGCAGGTTCCTGAAGTTTCAATTCTATTTGATCTTCTGATCCTCTGAAAGGGTCGCTAATATCTCCACTACGTGCTCTGATACATAATAAGAGATCATCTTTGTAAGCACAAATTATGATTCTTTTGTAACTTTGATAGAAATCGACGCCACGTGTATAGATATTACAAAGTTCAACTGTGAACCCTTTGTCTTGTAGGTAAGCCTCGACTAGCTTCATAAAATTGGTCTTAAACAAACTCATTATCCAACATCCACATTAATTAATGATAAATTTTTTTATCGTAAAGATATACTTTTACAGCATAAATAATTTTTAATATGCAATTTTGAGATTCACTTAAAACGTCGAAGAATTTTCAGATAATTTATTATCACTCCAAGGATAACAAGAAAATAAGATTTTGAACAATTTCTGTAGTATTCGACTCTTCTTCCTTTACATCAACGTCAATAAACTTGCACACTGTATCCGGGTGAATTATTGCAATGAATCCTTCCTCTGATTTTCTAACAGCAAATGGATATAATTGGCATGCTAGAGGTTTGAATGAATGAATTTTACACAATAGATTTTCATCTAGAAATGCGCATTCCTTCACAAAGGGTTTTTTCTTGAGAATATATGCCTTGATAAAACCTCCCTTGACATTAGTACTAGGAATTAATACAGGACTTAAAGATTCTAAAGATTGATCTACCTCAATTCCATTATCCAACAACCGTTGAACATCTTTTTCTGTTACTGGGATATTATTCAAGCGACAACAATCTGCACATCCTGTGCATTTAAAATGGATGTGTTTGAGAATAGTGATTTCACCAGCTTCATTTACTTTTGCAATTGGCATACCACTATAATCCATTTGATTCAAGCAAAGAAAAAAAATTAGTAATAAAAAGATTGTCAATTGATATTCTATAAAGAAGTAGTTTTTTCACTGTTTATTTAGTATACAAGAGGTTTAAAGAGACTTATGATTTTTTTGTCATTACCTATGGTTAATATAGTTTTCATCACTAAGTATTGATTAGTTTAGTTTTAACACTGAAACCAAAATAGGTTTCAAATTTTTTAAGTGATTAAAATGGATGAAATGGATGAAATGATTAAAATGCTCGCAGATGCACCTGAAGAGCAAAGAAAAAGCATGTTGACTCAAAGGCTTAAAATGATAGCAGGTCAACCTGATGAACAGAGAGTGAAATCTGTTGCAGGTTTAGTATCTTCAATCTCGAAATTGAAAGATAAAAAGATGATAGGTTTTATCAAAACTCGAACTAATATAATCAGTGCCTTTCCTGACGAAGAAGGAAAGTCAATAATGGTAGCTAGAATTAAAGCTTCTAAACTATTAGATGAAAAAGTTAACAAAGTAGATTTGATGACTACAATTGCAGCAACAAAAGAATGGCCTGAACGTAAACAGAAAATGTTCATGGAAAATCTTAAGCAAATCTTTGCACAGCTAGGTATGCCAATGCCTGAGTTCAAATAGGAAGCAATTTCTGTTTCTTATTTTTTTATATTTTAAGTTTGATAAATTTTCAAAAAAATAATTTATGGAAGTATATTATGATGATGGATAACTTAGTTAAACGGTATAAAGAAATCTTATTTTTTGGTTCTTTTCTAGTTCTAACATCTTTAGGATTAGGTATATATCGTACAATAAATGAAGCAACGATACAGTTAACTGTAACAGAGATAGTTTTATCTCGATTTCTAGAGATTGTACCTCTATTAGGACTTGGATTCCTTAAACTGGGAATCGGTTTTGCAATAGCTAGTATTGTAAAAAGATTGAAAGATACAGGAGAACAAGCAACTAAAAGTTTTGAAAAAGCAGGTATCAATGGAGAAGAAATTAAGCAGCCCTTTTATGCACGGTATTTTGTACACTTTCTTGTAACTGGTATTTTGATAGAATTATTAGCAACTTTAGTTATGATTGCATGGATTATGGTTGGTATTTATGACTATGAAGTAGCAAGTGAAATACTTCACATTTTAGCGGTTCCTCTCGAAGGAGTAGGGGTTGCGCTATTAATTGGTGGTATTGCCTTTGGTCTAGCAACCATTGTGCTAAATCTTGGTACTCAAGTAACTCTCCTACCTAAACGTTTGAGAAGACTTGTTAAGAAAAATAAAGAAGTTGAAGAGCTTAAATTACAAGAAATGTTACCTAGATGGAACATTGGCTTAACAATACTTGGAATAATCTTTTCTGCATCTGGATTTTTCCCATTTGCCATTATAAGAGCTAGTTATTATGGTTCTATGGGAATCGCTGAACCTGTCCAATTTGCATTAATATGGGATACAATAATCTTTGTTGGTATAGCGATAATGTTATTCTCAATTAGTTTTTGGCTGTTGAAGATCATAGTATGGTTGAGAGCACAAAGAAATGACTTGGGAGAAACAGTTAGCGAACTAACAGGAAAGAAAGTAGATCCTATAGAAAAAGAATTGAAAATCACCAAGATGGTACCTCGTTTAGCTTACTCTGGTCTTATTTGGATGCTGATTTTCTTCTTTGTCTTAGCTTTGATAAATTCACAAATTCCTTCGGTGATGGGACAGTTAATAAAACCTGGAAGAGCGATAAGCTTAGCAATATTGTTCTCTGGTATTGGTTTAGCATTACTGGCAATTGTAATCAATCTCAAGCTTACTGCTTTTATGTTGCCTGAATCTTTTTCAAAAATTGTAACTGTTATCAAAGGAGAGAAAATAGAAGAAAATGTAACTTCTATGTCAGTAAGTAAACCTCTACAATTAGCACCAATGAAACTGTTTTGGGGGATAATAGTTGGAGGTTTAATCACTCTATCTGGAACCTTACCATTTGCAATTTTGAGAATGATTAATACCACACAAGGTAATATTCAGATGGCAGATACTTTTGAGCATATTATAGGACCTTGGGTTTCTACTGGTGTTGGGTTGATTTTCTTGATGATAGGATTATTTTTCAGCACTATAGTTGGATTTGTTAAAGCACGTAAAGCTATAATCACAGAAGGTGTAGAATCTTGTGTGTTCTATTCAATACAGGAGACAAAATAATCTCCTTTTTTTATTTTTCAACATGTTTATATTAACTACGTTGTGAAACATAGTATGGTGGAAGAGGATAAAGAATTTACCTTCAAATCATTTTGGAGAACAAATCTTCCTACTAGAAACATTTTCTTAATAATCTTAATAGTGTATATTGTATTATCAATTTTAACGATAGTTTTCTATCCAATCTATGATTTAATTAGTTTGTTTACCATTTCTAATGAATTATTAGCTACATTTGGACAAGCTAATTGGAAGGTTTATGAAGGACATGTATATCAGTTGTTTACCTCTATTTTTGTTCATACAAATTTGATACATTTTCTTTCAAATAGCTTGTTTCTTTTCATCTATGGATTGAGAGCTGAGGAAAAATTCTTCTCTTGGCAATATTACTTAATTTTTATTTTATCTGGATTACTTGGGAGCATTTTAAGCCTATTTGCATTTGGTTTAGCTACCATCAGTGCCGGTGCTAGTGGTGGGATATTTGGTTTACTGGGAGCTGATTTGATTTTAGCTTATCAAGAAGAGAAAAAAAAGAGTTTATGGATATACATTGGAATTGGTGCAATCTTCTTAGG
Source organism: Candidatus Heimdallarchaeota archaeon (assembly GCA_023705945.1). Classification (GTDB taxonomy): domain Archaea; phylum Asgardarchaeota; class Heimdallarchaeia; order Heimdallarchaeales; family Heimdallarchaeaceae; genus UBA460. The sequence goes on along the minus strand of BPTM01000032.1, from coordinate 11,394 downwards.
ATTTTCAGCAGGCATCAATGTTAATGTATTTGCCCATGCTATTGGTTTGATTAGTGGTCTCATCATTCCTTTAATATTCAAGAAGAGAAGATTAAGCATTTCCATAGAAGAAAGCGAGCAATTAGAGGAGGAAAAATATCAGGATTTTTTCTCTGAATCAAAGTAATCTGTCAGTTTTGAATCTGAATATTCTTTTCTTATTCTCTTAGCTGTATCCCAAGATTCTCTCACAAAAGGAGGGAATGTCTTGTGTTTGGAAAAATATTTTTTCAGAAAACTCTTTGTTTTTGGATCAGCTGGATATCCAGAACCTATGTCTTCACTCATTTCTAAGTTCAAAGATTCAATTTCACGATCTCTCTCTACTTTAGCGATTATTGAAGCTGCTGAGACTACTGGGAAAAATTTATCTGCTTTATGTTTTGAGACTATTTTTGCTCGTGGAAACTCTTTTTCAAAAACGAGTCCGAATCTTTTCTCGTTAACATCCGCTGCATCTATATAAATCGCTTCAAGATCATGTTTCACTTCTTTAACAAGTTTGAGCATAATTTGTTGTTCGATTACATTCAAAGTGAATCTTTTGCGTAATTCATCAATTTCTGCAGGAGATAGGTGCTTAATTTTAATATCAGCCGCAATATTTTTTAACTGAGAATATAGAATCTCTCTTCGATTTTTAGATAATAATTTGGAATCTTTAGCCCCTATTTTCTTTAAATCTTGGTGTTTATCATGCTCTATCACATAAACGCAAATAACAAGTGGGCCTATAACCGGACCTCTTCCAGCTTCATCTATTCCAACGATATATCTCTTTGGATCTTCTGAAATCTAACTCACCTTCTTGACTCTAATATTGCTCTATTACATCTACTATTTCATCATATGAGGCATCTGTTTTTATTCCTTGAGGATCAAATATAGTTCTAGAAACAGTAAAATTTTTCGCTTTCAATGAATCTACGATTTGGTTTAATGATACCCCTTCTTTCTTACAGAAACGGAGAATAAATGGAATATAGTAAAAGAAAGGTGGGGATTTAATTTCATCCAAAATTAAACTTAGTAATTTCTCAACCTTCTTCTCAAGTTGTAATGTCAACTGCCCAATATCCTTTTTCATTTGTTCAATAAATTCAAGTTCATAGAGATTCCCAAGCCACAACGGTCCTGCCTTTTCTAGTTTTTCTGAACAGTTAGTGCATAAAGTTTCCTCTAAATCTTTAGATAATTCTACTGTTATTAAATAGGAACATTTCTTACAAAAATATACAAAACCTATTTTTTTGTGTTGTTTGTTAGCAACTTCCTTACTGTCATTCACTTTAACCTTAACTCTTAGAAAATGTTCGTGATTATAACAAAGAATAGGTTTCACTGCTAAACCTAATCTCCCTGCACTAATTATCATATTATAAATCAAAATTCGTAATGCAACTTCATGGCATAGAAAATGTCGAGTTGGTTTGGCATTGTAGATTCTATTACATGAATCTGGGAACTTGCCACATAAAACCTGTAAATCTGTTGCCGTTGCAAAAAGATATCCTTCATTTATTCGTAAAGCTCGTAGTGATTCTTCAATATATTCAATTGGTGACCCAAAGGGGTCTAAATCAATAATATGAGTCGTATCTTTCCTTTTTGGCAGAGAATCAAGGATGTCAATTGCATTCGCGTGTTTAATTTCCATTATTTCATCATGATTCAATATATTTGAATTCCGTGTAATAATATTAACAGCAATAGGGTTAATATCTCCAACAACAACTTTTTCAATAGAATCTTTTGGTAATTCATTTATGATTCTGTAGCTTCGAACACCTGTTCCTGCAAATGGATCTAGGAAGCAAATTCTTTTCATTTCTTTTTTGATGATTGTAGATAGAGATAGTATTGTAAGATCTCTATTGATAGCCATTTTGGGATTATAAAAAACTGAAGCGTCATAGATTCTATCTGCATCTTTGTATATTGAGAAAGTAGTGCTACCCTCTGTTACTTCCTGCCACTTATCTTCAGAGATTTCCATCATGACTACTCCGATTTTTCAGTTTCTTTAGAGGAATCTTTTCTATCATTATATTTTAATCCTACTACATAGATTTCTGCGCTTTTTTTTCTTGATGCTGCTGGTTTATGCAGTTTTGTTTTCTCAAAATACTCTTTCATTTCCTTCATGAACTCTTGTAATTCAGATCCTTGAAACAGTTTACAAATAAAGAAACCATCATCTTTGAGTAGATATTGAGTTAGTGCTAATGCTCTTCTCGCTAAGGATATCTGAATTGAATGATCCCTACTAAAATCGCCAGTTATGTTCGGTGAACAATCAGATATTAATCCATCAGCCTTTCCATAACTTTCCAAGATAATGGTGGGGAGATTCCGATTTAGAATATCCTTATTCAAAATCTCAATGTTTTTTTCTTTAAATGGTGAGATATATGACTTATCAATAGCAATTACCTTACCATTTCCTCCAATAAGATGAGAGGCAACCTGCGTCCACCCACCAGGTGATGCACCTAAATCTATTATAGTTTGATCCTTACGAAAAATACTGAACTTGTTATTAATTTGTAGTAATTTGAAAGAAGCTCTTGACCTATATCCCTTGGATCTTGCTTGTTGGTAATAGAAATCTTCTTTCACAATATCACTTCATTCAATTTTAAGAATAATAAAAAAATGATATTGATAAAACTTACTTATCAAGAAAAATATTATTTCAGCGGAATTCGTATTTTATCATCTTCATCTAGGATGTCAAATTCCACGAATTTAAATGGTTTAATTTTGTCTGTTACATCTTCTTCCATTAACCATTCATTAAATGATCTACACGAAACTGGGTTAACTGGATTATTTACTCCACATTCATCAATTCTATCACAAGTAAAACATGAACATGCAATTGTTAACCAACCTGTTTCTTCCTTACATGGAATTGTCAACACATAGTCCTTAACATTTCCAATTTTTATTGGAATTTTTAATAAGCTATTTGAATATAGTAATTCATCAATCTTATGCTTGATTGATTCATGTTGACCTAATAGATCAAGTACTTCATTGTATAGTAACTGCTTGTTCAATGTACGTTCTATCAGCTCTATAATTTCATCCCCTAATGCACTGCTATAGTTCTTTACAATTTTTATCCTCTGTGTCGGGATCATCTTCATCACACCATATTACAAATATCGAATCTGTTCTCTTATGTTTTTTAAACATAAAAGCCCAAATTCAAACTGTAAATCTTCAAATAATATATTCCTTTTTAACCTATTTAAGTGTTGATACCGTTCGAAAAAAAAATGAAACGAACTTTCATAACAACAGCAGAAAAATGTTGAAAATCTATCCGACATAAACCGCAGATTTGATTTTTAAAAAAATTATTTCTGTGATTTATAGTAAGGTTTTGGCGAACCTTTTCTTTTTTTTCGCCTTACATCTACTCTTCTTTTTTCTATAACATATAGCATTATATCAGACGTAATTCTTTCGTTCCACTCTTTCTTCACTTTAACACTTACATATGGTTCCTTCACTGGACCAAAGATATCATTAACAGTACCTATGTGTTCCATGTTTTCATTAACAACATCTGATCCTATTTTGGGTAATTTTAAAGGATCTTTAAGGATAGCATAACCTAAATCGCTTCTATGTAAAACTCTTCCTAGTTTCTTTATTCTCGAACGATCCAAAAGTTATAACTCCAAAATTCAGTTTATTGAAAGTAGTTACTTTTTAAGTTGTTTTGGTTTACTCTTTGTCTTTTTCTGTGTAGGTTTCTCAACCTTCTTCAATTTTCTAGCAACATTGGCAACTCTTCTGATTAATTCAGTTTTACTAGCAATGCCTTCTGGATTAACTACAACCCTTCCTTCACTATTCCACCAGTTCTTGGAATATCTTTTGTCTTTCTCAATTTTATAATTGAATTCAAGATATTTGCAGGCATAAACTATTTTTGACAAATTGCACTCTTCAACCGCTTTGATTTTAGGTACTTTTCTACCATCTTTCCTTGATAATTTCTTATTAAAATATTCGGGATAAAGAACAAATGAGCGAGTTTTCCGCAGCATAGTATAACCTTTGTAAATTAGTTATTAAAAATATTTGGAAGAGATTATTCTTCTACTTCTTTCTTATCTACTAAAACACCACTAATGGTTCCATGCTGACCAGGTCTGCTTGTGACACGTACTTTTCCAAGGTTGGTATCTAACACACATCCTTTTGTAATAATACGTCTTCTTGCATATTCACGATTAGCTCTGTTTTCTAAAACGTTGAGAATTTTTGATTTTTGTGAAATACCAGTTGACTGATCTAAAACATTAACAAACTCATCAGTTAAAACGCGGTATTTGTTGTTTCCACCTCTTGTTCGTATAGTCTTGAGTTTTCTAGTACCAATATGAGTTTCTGCTGGATAGCGTCCCATATCTCTTTTTTTCTTTGAAGCTGCTTGTCTAATCAGACCACCAGACAGTTTCTTTCGGGACCTTTTCAACCATTGAGAGGGCATTGTTATTTCACCTTGGAAGCCATCGATATTGTTGAAATATAAGAGTTTCCATTAGAAAGATAAATAGAAAAACTTTGTCTGGATTGTAATTCACACGACAAAAATAATAGTTTATACCACAATACTAGAGAAAAATCTAAAAGCAATAAGCTTATTTTTAATGTATGGAAAAAAAACCATTATTCCTTGCAATTCTTATTTTGTTACTATTCCCGTTTAGTACATTAAACTCTATATTAGCACAAAATACTACCAATTCGCAAGATATGCCTAGTTATTTTGAAGATTTGTCAGACTTACTAAATTCGAACTTAGATAAAGGTAAAGCAACAAACATGCTAGAAGAAAGATGGAAGGAACCTATGAGTTCTAAATCTGTTAGAACAAAATTAATGGAATTCAACAATAGAGCATTCATTTCATTTTTTAGTTTTGAGGAAAGGGATAGTTTTCAAGAGTATTCAGTAAAAAATGGTTTAGTTATCGAAGAGGTAAACAAAGTTATTCCAGCAATAACAGTTATTTACAATTCAAATCAAATTTCAAAGCTAAATTTCAATGAATTCAGGATAAAATACATTTACCCTATCGGAACAAATTCATACTCAGTTCCTCAGAATATTGATTTTGAGTTAACAGGCCAAATAGAACTTTCAGAAGTCATACAGGCACTTGAAATTGATAAAATTCATGACGAGGGCTACTTTGGATATGGTATTACTGTTGCAGTTTTAGATAGTGGGGTGAACAATTCTATTGCACCTGCACTACAATCACTACTTAATTATGATGAAGAAAAGATTGTTACAGCTTGGGTATCATCGAATATGTCTGAAGATATTAATGATTTGAGCGGTCATGGAACACATATCGTCTCTGTACTCGCAGGTAATGGTGCTTATTCTTTAGGACAAGGAGTTGTTCAAACCAATAATTATGGGATTGCACCTGATGCGAGTATTGTTAATATTAAAGTGTTAGACAAGAATGGATTTGGTGAGGATGCTTGGTTAATTGATGGTTTTTCATACGCTATTTTTCGAGAGGTCGATATTATCTCAGCAAGTTTAACCTCTGTAACTTTTGCTTCTATTGGAGATCCAATTGAAGAATTAATGTATGAAGCTGGGAGAAGAGGGATTCCTGTAGTTGCTTCTGCAGGTAATTATGGACCATCTGGGAACTCAGCTGGAGCACCAGCTTTGTGGGATTATGTAATATCTGTTGGTGCTACAAGTGATTTGAAAAATCTAGCAGTGTATACTTCTAGAGGTCTAAACATGAATTTCTCTGCGGGTGTAGATATTATTGCCCTTGGCAATTCTATTGGAGGCAGTGATGCGTCCAATGGGGGTGTAAGATATGTTTCTGGTACATCAGTCTCAGCCCCGATCGTTGCAGGAGTTATTGCGTTATTAATGGAAGCATTTCCTGATTCAAGTTCACATGTTTATGAAACAGCACTCTTCGAAACCGCTGATGACATATATGTTCCAATAATAGCTCAAGGTAATGGTATCATTAGTCCATATGAAGCATATCTATACATGATTGAAAGGCAAGAACTAGATGTTTTTTCAATTAATCCTAGAAGAATCTCACCTGAAAATATCTATTTTTATGAATGTGTAGAAGGAACTACTACGGAATTCAAAATTAAGCTTATCGCGTCAAGTGATCAAAGGATATATACTAATGTCCCTAGATATACCAGCAAAATACAAATAGCGGATTATTTTGACGTTACAGCTGGGTGGAACCACATTTCGTTTAACATTAGTTTACCATTGACACAAAGAATGGCTAATATTGCTTTATCAATTGAATTTTCAAATGATGATGGTGTAACTAGTAAGATGAATATTCAAATTCAAACTAGATTCTATGGAGGTAATGTTTTGTTTGATATATCTCACGAGAATTCAACAGAGAACAAATGGTTTGATGCATCTACACCTTTTGGAGCTCATAGTTTTACATCGAGGATTCTAAAGGATAGAGGATTTCATGTTTCGTACCAGAAGGAAGGTTTGATTAACCTAAATGATACTAATATACTAGTAATTTCAGACCCTGAACTAAATTATACTATAGACGAGTTGAATACGATATATGACTTCATTTCATCAGGAGGATCTTTACTATTTCTAACTAATGGTCATAGATTTGTTGAGGTTGATAATGTTGAAGATGATCCAATATTATCAAGCAACTATTATGCTTGCAATCAGATTTTAGAATTATTCAATGCAAGTGTTGGATATACAGTACCAATTGATTATATCCCATATTATGGCAATATTCAAAGTGACATTGATTTCATTTCAACTGATTCATTTCTATTCTGGGGATGGCCTTTAAGATTTACTTCAGAGGAAAATCCTGAGAACAAAGTAGTTGCTACTTTCAATGCAGAGATTGATGGGATAGAAAAAGTATTCAATGCTGCTTTATCTACAAGCATTGGTCAAGGAAAAGTGCTGATGTTTGGATCAGGATATCCATTTACAGATTTAGGTTTGATTGTCGATACTATGCAACTCAACCCTCTTCGTGTGGGTCTAGCTAGAAGTTATAGATACGTGTTAGCACAAGATTCTAACAACCTTCAACTTGTTAATGATACATTTAACTGGTTAATATCTTCACATCGACCTACAATTAATTTACAAATTGACACAAATAAGGTTCTAATCCGAGAATATTTTAGGATAAGCATCGATATAAAAGATAAAGATGGGTCAGTAGTCTTATTACCTGATAGTCAAGCATCTGCAACCATTCTACACCCAGATAACTCATTTCATTATATTATTCTACTGTTTAATGGACAGAATCTTAAATACGAAGCAACAGTAATTCTTGAACAATATGGCATCCATACAATTTATGTTCCATTAGAACTTGTTAACCATACTATAACGGATGGTCGAAATGAAATCTTCTGTAACGTTTTATTGTGGGAACAACTTCCGTTAATTCAAAAGATAACAACAGGAGTTATTTTTTTCATCTTCGTTACTATTGTTCTTGTCCCTGTTTTGAGAATCAGATTTTCGAAGGTTCATTCTAAGCAATAAATTAAATTTTTTCCTCCTCTTTTTGCAAATTTTGCAGCTTGACGGCTGTGCATCAATGCGCACAGAAAATGCTTAAATAAGTGTGCGACTTATTTACACATAGAGTGCTAATAACGCGCACACACGTAGAAAGTGAAGAAAATGCAAAGAGAAAGACTACCAAAAGGATCACTCGAAGTGATTGAATTGTTGAAGGATAAAGGAGCACTAACTCAAAAAGAGATTATTGAAAGCTTGAATGAAAAGAAACCTCGAGCTATTCGTTACACTGTTAGACAACTATTAGATAGAACAGTTTTAGTTAATAGAGCAAACTTTGAGGATATGAGATCAGCTCTAATTGGTATAAATCCTGAAATGGCTACATCTTTAGAGAATCTAATAACTAAAACAAGAACACAACCCATTACTGCTTAAGATTACTGATAAATTTACATTGCCATCAAAATCTTTTTTATCTCCCTTTTTTCCTTGGTTTCAGAATAAAGATGTCTATCAAAGTTTACGCAAATGTTGCTGGTTTCTTCGTTTATGATTCAAATGATATGTTGAAGACATTTATTGCATATCCAAAGAAAGCTGAAGAAATTGCTGCTAGAATACATAATTTGTCAGTTTACACCATATCAGAAGAACTAGAAATGATATTAAGGGAAGTTGATGAAGAAATTATAGAAACCAATAGCGCAGATGTAGTTAATTATGTTCGGAGTAAAGGTAAAAAATCAGAGGTGAATGTTAATTCAGATTTTTACCAAAAATTTCTTGCAAATCTTTTTCACAACTTGATGCAGCAGGACTATATTTCAGATGAGAAAGAGTATCAGGGATTAGTCAGAGAGGTTGGTATTAACCTTTCTAAAAAACGTGTTGCACACAGTTCTCAGAGAGTGGACAAAAACGTTGTTCACGCAATTCTTTCAATGGACGATATTGATAAGACCACTAACCTGTTTTCTGCTAGAATTGGTGAATGGTATGGAGTTCATTTTCCTGAAATAATGAAAGAAGTTCAAAATCATCTTACTTTATGCAAGATAATAACAACAATAGGTACAAAAGATAATTTCACTGAAGAGAATGTAAAATCGTTTGGTTTTTCAAATGAGAAAAGCAAGCGTATCGTAAACCTTGCAAGAAAATCAATGGGGGCTGATTTTACAGAAAATGACTTACACCCACTCCAAGACCTATCCCTCCGCATGATCGATTTATATGAAGAGCGAGATAAACTAGAAGCTTGGATAGATAGAGAAATTTCACGAATTGCACCAAATATGAAGGCAATAGTAGGTGCCCCAATAGCTGCTAGATTAATAGCACTTGCGGGGGGTCTTCGAGAATTAGCTATGAAACCTGCATCAACAATTCAATTATTAGGAGCAGAAAAAGCTCTATTCAGAGCATTAAAAACTGGTGCTAAACCACCAAAACATGGTATTATCTTCCAGATACCTGTGCTTCATAGTTGTCCATGGTGGCAGAAGGGAAATATTTCTAGAGCTATAGCTGGAAGGTTAACAATCGCTGGTAGAGTTGATTTCTTTCAAGGAGAATTCATTGGTGATCAGCTGAAATTGGAAGTAGATAGAAAGGTTGAGGAAATTAAAGAGAAATACAAAGAAGCTCCAGAAGGAAAGAAACCACCCATTGATAGATCATTCCAACCTCGGCACAAAGGCCCTCAAATCAAACCACAATATCGAAAACAAGGCAAAGGTAAGAAGCCATACTATCCTAAGAAGAAAGGAGGAAAAAGTTCTTACAATCGTAAAAGGTGATAATTATGCCAGAAATACACAAACATTCACATCCAAATCTGTTCTGGTTAAAAACAAAAGATGGAAGCACTCGTTTAGCTACTATCAATGCTGAACCAGGTAAAAAAGTTTACACAGAACGTTTAGTTTCCAAGGAAGGTATTGAATACAGAACATTTGATCCACATAAAAGCAAATTAGGTGCAGCAATTATGAAGGATTTACAAATTTTTCCATTTACAGAAGGTTCCAAAATCCTATATCTTGGTGCTGCATCAGGAACAACAGTCTCTCACATATCCGATATGATTGGTGTAGATGGATCAATCTTTGCAGTAGAATTTTCTGCACGCTCTTTAAGAGATTTAGTATCAGTTGCAGAGAGACGACAAAACATCATCCCAATACTTGCAGACGCAAGGTTTCCTGAAGAATACAGTTTTACTGTTCCTTTAGTTGATGTTGTTTATGAGGATGTTGCACAACCTAGACAAGCTGAAATCTTAAAAGATAACGTTCAAACCTATCTAAAAAATGACGGATATTTCTTCTTTGCTGTTAAAGCAAGGAGTATAGATGTGACCAAAGATCCCAAAATCATCTACGATGAAATTACAAAAGATCTGGAATCTGCTGGTTTAACAATTATCGAGAAAATAGATATCGAACCTTATGAAAAAGATCATATTGTAATTATTGGTCAAAAGAAGGCTTAAGTCTCGCTTTAAATCTTCGAAATTTTTTCATTTTATTTTAAATCAGAATATTTTTTTACCCATCGTTTCACTAACTCAAAAGCTTTCTTCATCTGCTGAAGTTCGTCAATGGTAAAAGTTGGAATAGCCTGAGTAAGAGGGGTTTCTTTATCATCTTCAACAATCATTATTGCCCTTCGCTTTGTGAGAGAAGCGATACTATGAGTCATTACAGCACGATTGATAACGTGTTTGTCCTGTTCATCATCTACACAAACAAGAACATTGAGTCCACTATGCACATCTTGGCTTTTGTGTTCACCGAATGCATCAAAAGGAGAAAATTTTGTCCAGAATTGACTTATAAAACCTAAATCTTGTAGGATTTGAGATACATCTTCTTTCATCGAGGAAAGATTGTCCATAGAATAATTTGGTCTCTCTTCTTGTTCTATTTTCAGGTCGAAAATCCTTATCCCTTCTGCTAATTGAGTTTCTAAAATATCTTCTAGTATAGCTGCAGTTTCAGGGGGAGGATTGATGGAGTGTTCATACTCATAAATAGTTCTCCGAGATACAGAAATATCCTCTCTTTCCATACCAACTTTCTGAGCTAAATCTGCATAACTTAGATTTTTTTCTAATCTAGATTGTCGAAGAATTTTTCTATTAATTTGAACGAAGTATCTACCACGGCTACAGTATACAATTGGAGGCATTCCATGACTAATAAGATTTGTAAAAGTTTCAAGTCCAACCACTGGTATTCCATACCGTAATAGAACTAATCCATCTTCAAGTTCAGTAAAACGCTTTCCTCTTTCACCAATTATTAAGGGAGAAGCATTCAGAAAAGAGGCTATACTCTTTAATTCGTATGAATCATCTCGGCTAAAATTATCTATGTAAGGTGAGAGTTTGATGATAAGTAATTGGTCTATTCTTTTTGCTATGATATCAAAACACGCTTTACTTCCAAGAGAAAGTTGAACGATACTATAACCTGTATTATTTAGTAATTGTTTGATTTGTTGCATCATCAATTCTCTATTTTTCAAAGGCATAGTAACCACGTGAATCTATTTTTCAAGTAAAAGCACACATATTTTTTTATAAGATTACCTTTCTAAACAAACTTACTTGAGTGATTTAGACATATACGGACCATCTAACTCATATCCAAATGTCCGATAATACTCTCTTACACCAACACCAGAAATAATGGAAATCTTGTTGTAACCATTATCTAAAGCGATGTTTTCGGCATTTAACAGAAGTTTCTTCCCATAGCCTTTATGTTGCCACTGAAC
>BPTM01000031.1 GCA_023705945.1 Candidatus Heimdallarchaeota archaeon | reverse complement strand
ATCGTTTCACGTGACTGGAGTTCAGACGTGTGCTCTTCCGATCTAAATGAATAATGAATGAATAAATTGCAGTAAGAGGTTAAAAGATGGATATGAAGGTTTCGAAAAAAAGGAAAATGTTGTTTAATAGTAAAAAGAAAAATATTCAGATTAGTGTTGTATTAATTATAATAGCTTTAAACTCAGCATTGTGTTGTAATTCTTTCCTACTGAAAGATAGTATAACAAGAGCACACCAAAAGAATATGTGTAACATCTTTTTCACCACAGGACAAGAAATTCCTGAAGGAGCAACAATTAGAAAAATCTACGAAAAGCTAGGAGTTACTGAATGCGAAATAGCTGATGAGAACACTTTTGCAAAACATTATCCATTTTTCAAGGGAAGAATCTTTTTTCCAGTGAAAAATATCTATCTCAAACCATTATTATTATTATTATTATTATTATTATTATCAGATCAATTGGGGTTCTTCCTAAAAGAGAATGAACAATACCCTTCAGATCTAAATACAATAATAGCAATAATATACACAGGAATAGATCCAACACTGGAATGTTATCAGAATACAACTATTCTTCATTGGAAAGATTTTGTTGGAGAGAACTTAACAGAACCAAATGATGAATATTTCCAACCTACCGATTATAATGGTCATGGTTCAGCAGTTGGTTCTATTATTGCTGGTAATGCAGTCAGTAATGGATCAGTGTCTTTTGAAAAGGAAATTTATGAAGGAAGTCTAAAATTTATCATTTATATTGAAGGGACATCCAATGAAAAAGGAACAATAACTGTATCATGGAATGATAGTAATCTGATAAGTGTTGGATTATATAATCTGAGTTTAGAACAGATTATTCAAGAATCAGCTAAATATGACAATGGTTCTTTTACGTGGCAGTTTAGTTATCAAAATTACAAAGATGTTGGCTGTTTTGTTGCAAATTATGGGGAAAGTGGGAAAACAACTGTACAAGGAGAAGTACAATTTGAAAGTTTAGCGAAATTTAAAGTACTCATACCTAACGTACGTCTAGTTGTACTCAAAGCAATAGACAATTACGGATTTGGGAATACAACAACACTGTTAGAGGCTTTAGATTATCTGTTTACGATTAAAGAGGAATATAATATCAAAGTTGTTAAAGTCAAATTTTTGTTTTTTTTCTTTGTTTCTTTGTTTCTTTGTTTCTTTGTTTCTTTTCTCATATTTTTCACATGTGTGAGTCTCTTTAAAATAATTACTTAAACTATTATTTATTCTTTAGGATGGACTTTCTAATGACTTTGGGACAGATACAGGAGCATTCAAATCATTTGTTAAACTCCGACAATAACTTTCGGTTGACTCCTACCAGCTATAAATAGGAATTTCATTATAAGTAAGTTGACAGACATGGTCACATCCACTAGGCATTACACTAACTTACAAATAGTAAGTTACATCACTCTAATGGTTATGCTAGCGGGTAGTGTGTTAAGTCTGCCGAACTCACCAACTTACTCATTACACAATTGGACGCTTTCACAGACTACTCTAAATCAAGAAATATCATACGAGTTCAATGATAGTTCTGTGGAAAGCGTCCAAAACTTCCTTTTAACCGATCTTACACTTTCAGTTTTCAATTTTTTCAATCTTAGTTTTATTGTTGAAGGAGATAAATCCACTAGTGACGGAATATCTGTTTCGTTCCAATTTCAGGGTATAAATGTTGATTTTGTTATCGAACGTATTTACCAAGATAATGTTAATCATTCTATCTCGCAATCATTCTTTTTTAATCATGATTATAATGGAGATGCTAACATCACAGTAGTTTTCTCTGCTCTTGCATCTTATGGAAAAAGTGGAATCATCAGAATTTTTTCAAACAGTGAAATTCAAAACCTACCTCTAATTACTCTTACTGAATCTGGCCAAGATATACCTTTACTTCCTGATGATTTCATGTTTGAAGGAGAGATGTTAGGAACAGCTGAATATGAAGTTTTAACCGTCTTTAACTGCACTGATAATATAACCTATTCCTTGGAATTGTCTGTTAATTTCACCACTTCTGACTTCAGTTCTTTCGTGGAGGAATTGTCTGTATCCATTAACTCAGAAGTGCAAGACACTACAACCATTGATTCTAATCAAGATAATAATTTCGTTTTTACTCTTTCATTAGACGAAGGTATCAATATTCTGACTATCATTTTTCACATAGAAATTTCAATCGATGTCATCCAAATTTCTGATCTCAAATTAACCGGGAAATTAGTATCTAAGATAACTCCTGATAATCAGGTTTTTCAAGAAATTAACTGGGAAAATGTAATTGATTCGACTATCGACATATCCAGTTTCAAACCTATCTCAATTCAAGCAGCAAATGTTCTAAACTTTCGGTTAGTTTTCAGTTTTGAAGGCACGAAAATCTATTCTGGTATAGACTTTGAAATTACTCAAAACGGCAATTCTTTAGAAATAGGAACCATTTCTGCCAGTAAACAAAGTAGTTCTCAACAATCTATAGACTTCAGCACTTATACAGAAGAATATAATTCTGATTTATTTCTCCATTTAAGTGCTACTAATTCTGGTTCAGGAACGATACTTCTTTACAATGTTTCATCAATTAGCATATCTGAGATAATTCATTTCAATCAAGAAACTTATGTTAAACAGCTAGTTTCTGAGACAGAAATCAGCACTCCTGTTATAGGAGCTATCAGTGAAAGTTTTTACGATGTAATTTATCTAGAAGAATCAGCTGTTTATTACAGTTGTAATTTTTCAATGTTCATCAGTTCTGATATTAATTTTGACAGTATCACTGTCACCATAAAATCTGGAAGCAGTATAGCTTTTACAAAATCAATTAAGGAAGCTGGACAAGTAGAAATTACTGGCGATATCAATCTCTACAACGGTTACAATGAGTTAAGATTCGTTGTCACGATATTAGGACAAGGAGCAACAGTCACTTTCCAACAAGTTGAGTATGCTATTTTCACGCCTATTGATACAGTCACACCCAATTCAGAAACCCCCACAGATCCTCTGGTCATTCCCTTTTTCAAAGCCCCAGAAAATATAATTGTAGGTGTCTTTGTTCTGTTTAATTGTTGGATTCTCATGGGTATCTTCCTCAGGATTTACAGAGGACGAAAAAATAGGAAGAGGTACCAGACAGAGAATGATGAATACGTGCTAGAAATTGCTCAACTTACTCAAGATACTTAGAAAATAATTATTTTCTTCGCGTTTAAATACGAATTAAAGGATTATTTAGTGAAGATGGCAATAACATCCACAATACTTAGTAAATTGAAAGATATTAGCAGCAAACAAAAGCGCAATATCAAGTCTTCTTTGGAGAGCCAAGGTGAGCTTCCTTTAGTGTTTCAAATAGTTGTTGCAATCATTTTTTGGATATTATTATTTGTGATTCTTTTAGTCACATGGAATCCTGCAGCTCGTTGGATTATAATCATTATTGCTGTTGTTGGAGCATATGGATCGATAGAATTAGTGAACTTTTTAGGTAAAAAGTACATAAGAAAAGATCTCGAAGAAGATCTAGCTGATCTCGAAGAAATCGAGGAGGAGATTAACGCTCTTAAGGAGAATAAAATAAGTTTTACACAGAATTCTATATTGCTTGGAAAATTGTACTCTAAGGGAGGAGTAATTTTAGGCAAACCTGAGCGAACAAAATATAATCTAACACCTTTGATTGTTTTAGCAATTGACTCTGTTGCTTCAGGTTCATCATCTATTTTCTCCTCTATTTCAGTTTCTTCACTTCAGAAAATGAGCCTCAAATACAATTGTAGTATTGTTGATACTTCTCATTATGAAGTTATAATTCTCAAAGGAAATAGCAAAAGTTGTAGAGCTACAGCTATTCCTTCAATAATACAACAATTCAATGGAAGTTTCTATCATGAGGCTTTCGATTTAATCTCAGAACTTCAAAGAGACAAAAGGATAGACTTTGAGAAACCCTCAAAAGAGATTCTTCAAGAGTTATTTCCCAATTACAATAACGTTGTCTCACTAGATATCGTTAAAACCATACCCACAGAAATCTCATCTGAAACAGCTCTACAAACTGAAATGGAGAATAACATAGAACTAAAACAAGTTGGTGAGATAATTACTGAAGAGATTAAACCTATTATTATAGATGAAGAAAAAGAGGAAGAAGAGGAAACTTTAGTTGAAGCAACTATAGTAGAAGAAAGAGAGACATCAAAAGAGAAAATTGTGAAAAACCCCAATACTTCAACAGATAAAAAAATGCTGAAGGAAGTTTTGCTAAATGAGCTCGATTATTCGTTAGAAAGCTTTCTTTCTGCTTCAAAGAATTATTATAAAAAAGCCCTAGAAAACATTTTACAGAAGAGTTATGGGATCAAGCTAGATAAGTTTCTCAAACTTGTTCTTTATTTCTGTGACAAAGAAGGGATACCATTTTTCTTCCCTTCATACTCATACTTGATGAAAATTATAGAATTCATAGATGTTGAATTGCCTTCTTCATCTGATATAGAAAACTATATTGACAAACTCTCAGAAGATTATGTAACGGTTAAAATTCCTAAAAAAATAAAAGAAAAACTCGAGATTTTTCTAGATAAAAAATATTCTAATGGAACTATAACAACTAGTTCCACCAAACAAGACAAGACAAAAATGGCATCTATACCAACCCCACCTACTAAGGAGGAGGTTAACCTAATCTCAGACGGAGGAGAGTAAATGTTAGAAAATATGTTTTTCTTAGAAATAATCGAATTCTATCTTAAATTCTGGTTATTTTCATTATTTTTACGATGGTTGATGTCCTTCTTTCCAGGCAAGGTTTCAGAAATTATCAGATTTATTGGCAATATTTTCCGCTTTCCTGTTAAGAAATTATTCTATTGGATTTATGGAGTACAAGTATTGGAAACTGATTACGAGAAATCTATCTTTCTAACAGAGGAAGTAAGAGATTTTGATTGCAGAATAACTTCTAACGTAGCTGCCCCTCTTCTCATTCTGACATACCTTGGAGCAATAATATTGTATTGGGCTAATTATCTCTATGATGGAGAATATCTGTGGATAAGTATAATTCTCTATATACTAGGGTTTTCTGTAGTACTGATGTCAGCTCCTGACCTAAATGAATCAGAAGAATTGCTAAATGTTAGTGTTGTTTCTATCTTCAAATGGTTTGGAAAGTTAGCTATTTTAGCTGTTCCAGCATATCTATTGATTCACTTCTTTGTTGGAAATGAAACATTGGCTCAAGCAGTGTTTATCTTTGCTATGTTAATTCCAGTATTTAGGTTGCGAAAAGAAGAAACTGCAGAGAAATTCATCAAATCCAAGAAAGCCAAGGTGTTAGAGGCTGATCCATTTGGAGAATAATTCGGAGATTAATGACATAGTTGACTCTCTGCTTAACGATGTGGAGACTGTACTCTCAAGATTAGAAGAAAGTTTTTCTGACCCTTTAATCGAAGTAAGAAACAAAATCGAGAAACAGGAAGAAACATTAGAGAGTATCAGTAAAAAAGTCCCTTATCCAAGTGTTCGTTATCATACACCAGACACGATTGTTAAATCAAATAATGAGAATAAAAAAGTGAAAGTTTCCACACAAAAGCAAAGTAATGTTATTACAAAAGAAAGTATTGAAGAAGAAGCAAACATTGAGCATAGAATCACAAATAGAGTGGTAAAAACGCACTTAGAAAGGAGTTTTGCGCAAAACGAATCCAAGGTATCAGAAACGATAGAAAAACATGCTGCGATACAACAAATAACAACTAATGAGGAAGAGCTAGAAATCGAGTTTATTGATATTCCAAGAAGTGCAAGACTTATACATTTTTATGGTCCTCCAAGTTCAGGAAAAACAACTTTTGCAATTCAATCAGCTATAGAGATTTACCCGAGAAACACCTATTATTTTATCACTAGCCATTCTACTTCAGTGATAAAAAGAATAAAGCAAATGATCAACCATGATAGATGGTTTGAATACAAAAATATTAAGAAAAATCTCTTTCCAATTGCAACACAAAACTTAGATGAACTTCAATCCGAAATAGAGAAAATCAAGAAACTTGAACCTGAGAGAGTTGGTTTAATAGTAATAGACCATCTAACTGATTACATGAGAGGAGAGATTTACAAAGAAGAACAAAGAATAGTCTTGCGAGAGATTCTTGAACAATTGTATTTACTTGCAGACGAAAAGAAATGCAAAGTTCTAATCCTAAATGGTTATTCTTACAACAATGTAGCACCAGCTGGAGATATAGTGGAATCTTATTGCGATATGACTCTAACAGCTGAATTGGATCAGAGGAAAGTTAATTTCATTACAGAAGAAGAGGAAATCAAAGTGTTTTTTGATAACTCTGGGATTAATAATTTGCATATAAATATCTACTTCAATTGATATTTCAATAAATCTATTAATTTCTATTCCAAATTTTCTAAGAAGCGTTTAATATGTTCTGAAATGTTTTTAGCTATTTGTAGCGTTGCTCTGAATAGATCTATTGTAAATCTTGCGGCTTGAATAGCGATTAGTTCTTCTTTACATTTCTTACAAATTCCAGCCTTAATAATTATTGTTTTTGGATAGTTTATCTTAAAATCATCATATACTTATTTTTTTCTAAGAATGTTATTCTTATGGTTTCTACGCTCTTCTCTGAATGATTTA
>BPTM01000030.1 GCA_023705945.1 Candidatus Heimdallarchaeota archaeon | reverse complement strand
CAGTTACTGGAAACTGAGTAAGTTGCAATTTTTTCTCTTCTAACTGAAGTATAAAGGGTTCAGAGTATCTAAAATCTGCGGAAAATTTGAATTTATTATCAATTAAAGTCTGAAAATAGTGTTTGTTTACACTAAAATTGGGAGCTGCATTTGCTATCGGTTTTCTCTGAAAGATACTGGTATATTCCTCAATGAGGTTTGAAATTATATCTCTGGTTTTGTCCTTTGAAAGATTTGGGAACTTTGATGACCAACGTACATGATTGTAACCGTGTGGGTGGATTTCAGCATCGTAATCTTTATCTATGCTTTGTAGAAACTTTTTCTCTTTGTCCCCAATTCTTTTTGCAGGAAGTATAATCCCTCTCAACAAACTTTTGAAACTATTTCTTTTCCATGGAGGGATTTTACTCATTATCCTTTCTTTTTTTTGTATCTTTCTGAAAACGTTTCTGCCAGTTTCATACTTCCCAAGACTAAGGTAAATTGATATGGGAATTTCATGCTTCTTGGAAATTTCGAGAACTTTTGGAATACCTTTCTTTAATCCTTCAAAGGTATCGACATCTACTCTAAGGCAGAAATTTGTTTCAGAGTTCATCGTTATAAGCTCACAAATCAGTATGTTCTCTTTAAATAATTACTATTTTAAAGCATTAAAATATATTTGTTCAATTTCCTTGGCCTTCTTTTCCCAAGAGAAGTTGGTTGTTACTTCATTAAAACCTAATCGTGCAACTCGTTCAGATTTTTCTTTATCTTTCAGTAAACCCAGAATTCCATCAGCTAATTGTGAGGTATCTTTTGATTTAACTAAAATACAATGCTCTCCCTTCTTTGTGATTTCCCTAATACCTGGAATATCAGACGCAACTACAGCTTTTTTCATAGCCATTGCTTCAAGAACACTTATGCTTGATGCTTCAACTATACTGGGAACTACAACTATATCTGCTCCCGATAAAAATGAAGGAATACTATCGTTAGGAACCATCCCTACAAAATTCACGCTTTTTTCTAATCCTAACTTCTGTACTTCATGGTAGAGGTTATTTTTTTCTGGTCCATCTCCAATAATATATAATTTTGCTGAAGGATATTTTCCAATGATTTTCTTGAAGCTTCTTACCAAGAATATAACTCCATTTTTTACAACCAACCTCCTTGTTGTCATGATGATAGGTCCTTCTTTTTCTGATATCATAGGATTTGGTTGGGTTTTGTAATTGAACTTTTGAATATCTACTCCATTTAGAACAGTTACTACTTTCTTTGCATTTTTTGGTTTGCACCATTTTTTAACAGTCTCTGCAAAATCAAAATCTGTATGTATCTGATAATCTACCTTTCTTGCAAGAAACGGTGCTAATCGTCTCTCCATACCTCTGTAAAACCATACAGCCAAAGGGTTTCTGGTTAGTTCATTCCAGTACTTATAGTAAGACCCATGTATGGTATTTATTGACTTTGCTTTACTTTTTTTACTCAAAAAGTATGCTGCCAGTCCTGAGGAATATATGTGTCCATGGAAAATATCAGAGTTTTCTATTGAATCATATGCTTTCTTTCTAAGAAGTTTCGTCTTTAGTAAGAAGAAAAGCTGCCTCGAGAATTTTAGTTGTTGAGGATCATATGCTTTACCGATGAGTGAGAGATAATCTATTCGTTTTATGTTCACACCGTCAATCGTTGTATCTTCTTTGGAATTGGGTATGGCCCCGGTTAAATATGTTACATTGTGACCCATCTTAACCAGTTCTTTTGAAAGGTTAATGGCATGTAATTCAACCCCCCCTCCAATAACTCCCTCATCATCGGGTCCCAGTTCAAAGAGCATAGTAATGTTCAATACCATCTTTCTCACTTCTTGAAATGTGGGTTAAATATTTCTTTCAGAATACCCATGCTCCACCAGATGTGCCCTTCTATAAACATAACAGGTAACAAATAGAGGAATGATGGTTGTTTAAAGCGTATTGTCTGTACAATAGAAGCTATTAGAATTGTAAGCAAATAAACCCCATAGTACCCTATAACAATCCATCCACACCATAAGTTTACTAATAACAGAGACAGAAGCAAGAGACCTGATACAAAGTAAATGGGTGGTAATAGGTGCCATATCTCTAGACCTGTTTTGTGCAACCTGTAAAATTGTACTTTCCCTAATGCATATTTCTTTGATTTATTACGGAATGATTTATGACTTTGGGGACGTTGATGATATACTATTGCATCTGGGATAAACAAAATTGAATAACCTTTCTGAGTTAATCTGAAATTAATATCTGTGTCTTCAGCCGTAATTAGTGATTCATTGAACGGTAGTATCTCGTCTAAGGCTGTTCTCTTATATGCGGCATTGCATCCAGCAGCGCTTTCAACCAACCGTTTTTCTTTGTTGAATATGCTTTGAACTTGTTCTGACCATCTTCCACCTAAAAAGGTATTATAAACCGCACTTACCGCTTTCCCAAAGATACTTTCATTTGGATATTCAATATTTGGTCCAGTTATACACACAATTTTTTCGTCTTGAGCTTCCTCAAAAGCGTTAACTAGTTTTTCCAACCAATCTTCTTTAGCTATAACATCAGAGTCAGTGAAAGCCACGATCTCTCCCTGTGAAATCTCTAGGGCTTTGTTACAAGCTGCAGACCTAGACCCACCGTCTTCATATGTAATTATACACTTGAATTCTTTTGCGATATCAATTGATCCATCAGTAGAGTGGCCATCTGAAATGATGATTTCAAGTGGTTTAATGGTTTGTTTAACTATAGATTGTAGGCACTCCCTAAGTGTTTTTGCGTTATTGTATGTAGGGATGATTAAGGAGACAGTTTTCATTCGTATTAATCATTAGATTTTATTGTTAATAATTCTTCCTTCAAAAAATGCTTTTTCTTGTAACCCCCTGATTCACACATTACATTTTGATAATCAAACATAATCTCAGGTTTAACAACTAAATAATCATGAACAATTGTTTCAGCTTTCTGAAGTAATTCTTCTATCCCTTTTTTTTTTGTGAGTGGGCAATACCATACATACCATCTAAGACTATACTCTTTTTCCCCCTCATGCTTGATTTTCACAAAAAGAGGGAATAATTTACAATCAAGAGGACGATTCTCATAAATACAGCATAAACCATTCTCTGAAAGAAAATAGCAGTCAATTAGATTTTCCTTCTTACCAACAACTCGAATACTATCTTTCTCATTGATTGTTCTGAACCATCTCTTTTGTTCTGTATTTGCTTGTATTTTGTTGAAATCTTCTTTTGTCAATGCTGGTGGAGTGCTGCGACAACACTTGCTTCCGCACACTATACTACATATTTTCTCGTCAGAAGTATTTTTCATAGAATCAACCAATTTTTCCTATTACAAGTTCTTGACTAGCTATCAGTTTCAAAACTGAAAGCTTCTTTCACCATATCTTCAACGTTGTCAGCCTTTTTGATAATTCTAACTCCCCCTACTTTATCTAATTCGTATACAGCAGGACGAGGATATCCAAATTGTTCACTCATTGAGAGCGTATATGCACCACAATTGAGAATCGCTATTTGATCCCCTTCATCAATTTTATAGCTTACAGATTCATTTGAGATCACATCGACAGGGAGGCATAAAGGTCCACCAATTCTACAGTATGGACCCTTCCCTTTATTTTGACCTGGAATAGCTATATAATGTGAGTATCGCATTGGTATAAGCGAATTAGCCCCCACATCAATAAACGCCCACTTTCTTCCCCATGAGCTCTTTGTTCGTAAAACTTTAGCAATGGCAACAAAACTATCCTCCACTAAATATCTCCCTGGTTCAAGTATAACTGTCATGTTATCAATATTTTCAATGCTTGTTGCAATCTGTTCTGCATATCGATTTAAATCAAAAGCATTCGAATCAAGCGTGCTTTTACTTGCAAGACCACCCCCAAGGTTTAAGTGTTCTATCTCAATCCCATGTTTATTCCCTAGTTCCTTGATGTAATTATTCATAAAAACTAATAATTCTTTATAAAATGAATGAGAAATAAGATTGGTCCCAACATGAACATGAACACCATTAGGTTCAAGATGAGGACTGTTTTTAGCATATTTGTAAAGTTTTGTTGCTCTTTCGTAATCTATTCCTAACTTACTATTCTTCTTGATTAGTAATTTTTTTTCTGTTTCCTCACTTAACAAAGGATGAATTCTAATTGTAATTTCTTGTTTCATCTCTTTTGCTTTAGCAATGTTTTCTATGGTTTGAAGTTCATTCATAGATTCAATATTCAAATATTGAATCCCATTTGTCATAGTTAATTCCAATTCTTGCACTGTTTTTGCTGGTCCATTAAACACAATTTGATTATAATTAAATCCAGCTTTCTCCGCTAATAGCAATTCAAAAAGGGACATAGCTTCAACATTCATGTTCAAAGATTTAACTTGCTGAAGAACGCGACCTAAATAATTAGCCTTGATTGCATATGATATGTGTGATTTAGTAAAATGCTTACTCAAAGCTGATTTTAGTTGCTTATAATTGTGTTCGAAACGTTCAGGTAGATAAAGAAAGAAAGGCGTCGCTATCTTTTCAGCTATATCTAAAGACGACTGCTTGTTAATATAAAGAAGATTTTCTTCATACCTAAGATATGGATAATGTTTGATTTTGTCTTCAATTTCCTTCATTTTATCACACTGATCTTTTTTTCCTCGATACAAGAAGATATATGGTCTTTATTATTTGCTCTAATTACTAATATCTTTTCTTTGAAATTGAAAAATTTTGCCTTCTAATTGAAAAATTATTAAAGTATCGTTTTTCTAATCATATTGATGAAAAAATTAACTTTTCTTGAGCAACTACATGAGGTTAACAAAAATGTGGCAATTAAAGAAGGACTCAGTGGCATTTTACGTAACTTGGCGGTTATTTCTCGTTTTCCTGAAAAACCAATGCGTAAAATAGCTCAAGAAAGCAACTTACCAGTTCCAATATGTGTGGCTATACGAAATGAATTTGATAAACTTGGTTGGGTATCAAAGGAGAAAAAGGGTGCTTCCCTCACACCATTAGGACACGATGTTTTCAATGCTCTTGGTGGTTTTAATGAGGAGTTTGAATGCATCAAATGCAGTGGATCCGGTATAACTATTCCTTACTCAAAGTTTCAGAAAGAACTGGAAGCGATGAGAAGGTATGGTAATATGAGAGGTAAACCATTCACTCAATTAGATCAATCCTTTGCAACTCCAAGAACTAGTCTAGCAAGGATTTTTTATATGAGTCAAAATTATGATTTTGTCAGAAGAAATTTTGCTTTTTTGGGTGATAGTGATTTGACTAGTATTGCTTTAGCAATGTTTGCTAACAAATCATCTAGAATTGTAGTCTTTGATGTGGATACGCGATTAAAGGAGATTATAGAATCTGCTAATCAAGAGAATAGTGTACAAATAGAATTTATTGAGCACGACTTAAGAAAACCTATCCCCAAGGAGTATCAGAAGATATTCGATTGCATTTCCACTGATCCACCATATACTTTACAAGGACTGAATTTATTTGTTTCACGCGGTTTAACCCTTCTTTCAGATAAGATTAATGGCGTAGGATATCTTTCATTTGGTGCAAAATCCCCTGGCGAAATCTTGGAAATGGAGAAAAGCTTAGTTCAGATGAATTGCGCAATAACCAACATAGTTCTAAATCTCAATAAATACATCGGAGCACAGAAATTGGGTGGTATATCCACTTTGTACAGATTCGAAATTATTCACCCAGCTACGCCGTTAATAGAAGGTGAATACAAATCCTCTCTTTACACAGGAGAGATTAACCCAATAATCCGCACTTATGAGTGTCTCAATTGTAAATCCAGTATTGATATTGGGATCAACCAATTATTTTCAACAATTGAAGAACTAAAAAATAATGGATGCCCTCAATGCAGCCATGAGTTTTTTTCTAAAATAAGTGAGAGAAAAATGGAATGATTTTAAAAGTACAACTTAGATATTAATGAATAATGAGAATTTTAGATGATATTTATCTGATTCCAGGTTTTGCAAATTGCTATTTGATAGAACGAGAGCATCACTCCGTTCTAATAGATACTGGAATGAGTAAAAAGGCAAAAAAAGTGATCCAAACAATTAAATCTTTTTGCTCGGATAAACCTCTTAAAGGCATAATCATCACTCATGCTCACCAAGATCACATGGCTGGACTAGAAACCCTAGGACAGCTGTATGGTTCAACAGTTATAGCACATAAAGAGGAAAGCGCCTATATTATGAAAATTAAAACCATACCAGTTAAAGAGGGTTTCGTTGGAAAAACAATTTATTTGTTAAGTAAACTGTTTTTTTCATCTAGCTATACTGTTGATCAGGTTGTTACTGATTACGAAGTAAT
>BPTM01000029.1 GCA_023705945.1 Candidatus Heimdallarchaeota archaeon | reverse complement strand
ACGTGACTGGAGTTCAGACGTGTGCTCTTCCGATCTTAATGAGTAGAAAAATATTCTCCTAGAATAAAATCTGATTAACTCGATTTATAACTTTATTGTCACAGAGTATAGATCATTGAAATTTAAACTAATAACAATAGCTTATTCACTCAATCTTTCTGAAGTTATAAGAGCACTAAGATAACTTTGTAGAGCATGAAATCTTTCTCTGTAACTCCTTTTTGTATCCATGAATATTTTTCTACTCATTACATGATATCCTGTTTCTAATTGTTCAATTATTGTATTAGTCCCTGTTTTTATCATTCTAATTCTAGGTTTCTGTTGTATAAATGTTATTAAATCCAACCATTTTTCAGCTGTACTAGGGTTTAAACCAATATCTTGTAGCTTGGATTTTGGAAAAGGGGCATCTACTTTTTCTATCAATCTAAAAATTGCATCAGCTCTTTCAATTAATGTTCTACGTACCAAGATAACACCACATACAATATTGTATTTTTTTAGTATAATAATGTATTTATATTAGAAGCTTGTGATTCAATTTATGTCTCCGAGTTCTGATAAGGAGAAAAATGTTAAAATTAATGTAGAAAGCGTTAAGTTGTCTACTATTTGGATAGTTAATGTATTCTTCAAGAAGTACCATACGGAAGATGCACCAGATATGATGGAGTCATTTTCCCAAAAATATGATTCTTTATTGCTACAATATGAACAAGAGGATGTTACTGATCTGTCTAACCTTTATCGCCTTATCTCAGAATTCATGCCTGCATTAGCTTCTGTTATACAACCAGGAATGGAATTTGATGGAATGTGCAGCGCAATGGTAGATATGTTCAATGTAACTTTAGCAGGAGTTAAAAGACGGATGGAAAATAAAATACGTCGTCCAAAAGATGGTCCAGTTTTACCAGGTAGTGATAAATCAATTAATATCAAGTACTTCTGTACTGTATGTGAGCAATCTTTTGAAATTCCTGAGGACATGAAAGAAAAACTGCTAAACTCATCTGAAAAAATGGAAATGCCAAAACACCACGAAAAGGAGATGGAGATAAGAATTATCGACAGTGCAAAAGTTTCACCTGATGGTAAAATAAAAGCTGATAGCGAAGTAATAAAATCAGCAAGTGAGCTTATGGGTCATTCAAAACCTAAAGTGAATACTTTTACAGCTGACATGAAGAAATTAGGTAATATATTTCCCGATCATCCATTGCTAGACGAAGATGACATAGGGGAGTATTTACAAGTGCTAAGTGTAGGGATAGATATTGGATCTTCCACATCGCATCTAGTATTTTCAAGTCTTACCCTAAGACGTGAGAGAAGCTTCTTAAACATGTCCAATCGATTTCATCTTATTAATCGAAAACTTATCTATGAAGGTACGATAATTGACACACCTCTAATTAATCGTTATACCATCGATATCGATGCTGTTGTAGAATTCTGTGAAAAAGAATACAAGAAAGCAGGTATTGAACCCGAGATGGTGGATACTGGTGCAGTAATAGTTACCGGTGAGACAGCTAAGAAACAGAATGCCGCAGAGATAGTGAGAAGGTTATCCTCTGAAACTGGAAAATTCGTTAGCGCTTCAGCTGGACCAAACTTTGAGTCACTTCTTGGAGCCATGGGAAGCGGAGTTGTTGACCTGTCTCGTAAAAATGAAAGTACAATAATGAATGTAGATGTAGGTGGAGGGACTAGTAATCTAGCCATCGCATCGAAAGGTAATGTTCTCAGCACTTCTTGTATCAATGTTGGAGGACGCTTGTTGGGAATAGATAAAAACTTCAAGATTTGGAGGATAGATGAGCCTAGTAAGTTTCTTATGAAAGAGCTAAATATGAATTACCAGCTAGGAGATATCATTCCCGAGGAGGATGTTAGAACTATCGCTCAAGAGTACGCAAAAGCTTTGGTTGAAGTGATGAGAAGTCAAGCAACAAGCCATATCGCTAAGGAACTGATGATGACTGATGATCTAGATTTTTCCATTCCAATCGATGAGTTTTCTTTCTCAGGGGGAGTAGCAGAGATGATTTATAGTGAGAATAAGGCATATAATGACATTGGAACGTATCTCGCAGATGAAATCAAAGTTTTAGCGGAAGATTACAAATTGCACATAATCGAACCTGAAAATAAGATTAGGGCAACGGTGATAGGAGCTGGATCTTTTTCCCTTTCTGTATCTGGATCCACCTGTTATTTTGATAAAAGTATCCTGTTCCCACTTGAAAATATCCCAGTTATAAATGTAAATATACAAAAAGAAAACTTTAGTCCAGAGAATCTTGAAAAGGAAGTTAATCGAGCTTTCAAGAGATTTGATATGCAAGAAGGTAAGGATTTAGTTGCTTTATACTTCAAGGACCCAATCCATAGATCTGCATATTACTTACTGGAATTTGCTAAAGCCATCGAAAAAGCTCTCCCAAATTCAATTGTTAAGAATATGATGATCATCTTGATTTTCGACCAAGATATGGGGGGATCTGTGGGAATCGCTCTCCGTCGTGAAACATCAATACAGAATAATCTAATTTGTATGGATGAATTGGATCTCGAGGAAGGTGACTGGATAGACATTGGTGCTCCACTCTACTCGGGTCAAGCATTCCCAGTAACTGTAAAGAGCTTGGTGTTTAACAAGAACAAGAACGCTTCATAGTAGCGAAGAAATAAATTACAGATACAAATATAGGTGCAATTATTTAAGTTAGGAAAAAAAGAAAAAAAAGAGAATAAGAAGGGGGTTCTATTTTCTCTTTCTGTTTATTGCTAATGCAGCAATCGCTAAAACGGGTAAGGCTAACAATGCATACAAAGTTACACTTACTGAATCATTATCATCTATACCAATAACTGGATCATGAACCAGTTTTAAATTATCACCATAGTTTGGATATACTAAGTATAGATTAATGAACTCTTTACCGAAAGCATGACCAACTCCAAAAGAAGAATCTTCACCAAAGCTTGTTGCAGTAGATGCTACAGTTACTGTATCTACATAAGTTCCATTTTCATCAAAAACATCAGCTTCAGGAGTCCATGCGAGATATGATTTAAGATCATCATCATCGTAAAAACCTATACCATCTCGTGAGGGATCAGCTGTTCTGTCTGTAGCATTAGCTGAATCAGTCATATTTGCATATTGATAGTCTTCAGGTACATTAACTCTGTCCCCACTTTGTACTCTATGCCTATATCGATTTTCGTGAATTTTAACATGAATAGCTAAACCAACTGCGTCTTCACTAAAGGTCCAACCTTCGATAATGATATCGAATTTAACTTCCTGGAGTGCTTTAACTTCATGAGTATATGTTGTATCGTTAATAGTTTGTGTAACGGTTACATCTTCTAAGTACACATGATAAACAAATGTAAGGGTAGCTCCATTGTCAAGTTCTGAAGAAGTTTGGGTGACTGTTATCTCATTTGAGGTATTAGTAATAGCTAAATCCCAAGTAATCATATCTGAAGCTAAATTATAGATTTTACCACCAAATTCATCCCTTGAATCTATAGTGAGATCATCACCAAATAGTTCAGTAATATAATGAAAACTAACATGAAAAATCTCTGTATTTCTTCCAGTTTCAGATGCACTTCCTATCCAGAAAAAGATATCAGGTCTTCCAGATAGCATTTTCACTTTAATGTCTGGAGTCTCAATGAAGAGTGATCCTTCTCTGTTTTCAGCTCTCATATCAGAAGTAGGTACTGCTACAGCTGTTGATAGAGTGGAAACAAAAAGAACTCCAACTATTGCCATCATAATTATTTTAGTTTTGGAAATCATTTTTATCTATCATCTATAGAAAATTATCGTATATGAGAAGTTGCATTTTACTTCGTTGCATGACTGAAAAAGGTTAAAATGCAACGTTGCGAAACGTTTCACTCTATAACTGTACGACCATCATCAGTCAAGTAAACAACATAGGTTCTTCCCCAGCGTTCTCTTTTAATCAAGCCCCGCTCTTCCAAGGGAACGAGGTTCCGGGAGATTTTAGATTTAGAATAGCCTGTAATTTCACACAAATCTCTTTGAGAAATCTTCCCTTTTTTATCATAAATTATTTTGATAAGAGCTTTTTGATTTTCATTTAGTAGCACTCTACCAAGTTTCTGTATTGCTTTCTTTTCTCTATAGCGAATTAACCAAGTTGTACTCGCTACACCAAGGGAAATTCCAGCAATCACACCGAAAATGAATAAGCTGTAACTAGAAGTTAGAAAACTAGATTCAGGTTCAAGAATGATTGGCTCATCAAAACGAACTAAGAAGAATGGATTCGAGGAGATCGATAAGTTAGTAAACATCCAAGAGACAATAATTCGGTTTTTTATCAGAATTTGTGTTGCATTTAATGGATAGAAGGGGGATAAACTTCCGTCAGTGTCATGAATGAAACTCCTCTCTGGGAGGATAACAGAAAATGTATGTGATAAAGTAAAATGGGATATGGTTGAGTAAAATTCAATATAGTAGAAAGGTGGATCTGATTCAGTAAGTATCAATGGAGTAATTATATCATATTTTATGATGAAACTTGAGGTTTCATTCTGCTCAACATCATTTCGAAAATTAACTTCAACTAAATTGGAAGTATTAGTTATAGGATACCAGTTATAAATTAAGCTACCTTCAGCATCTTCAATAACCAAGGTACTTATGGAATGGTTGAGCCATAAATTTATTGAGTTGATTGGTACAGCATTAGTATTTTCTATAACAAAGGATTCACTCATGGAAACTGAATCAACTGTGAAAATATCGATTGTTGCAATATGAGAACGAATAACAATTGGATGTGTAGAATTTATAGAGATATTACTAGTTGATTCAGTTTGTCCCTGAATCATAGTACTATTAGAATTAAACATCATTACACCTAATAAAGCTAAAACAGTCAATTTTGCAAAGTAAGTTCGAGTCTTCAAGTTAATAGATTTTAACATACAACTAAAAAAGAATTTCCATATGAAGAATAAAGATGAACAAAAGGAGAAAATTACTAATCTGATATTGGTTTATTATCTGAAATTATATCTAGTTGTTCAGATGTTTCCAAACAGTTTGTGTTTTCATGCCTTTTTCTAGATAGTCTTCTGCCCATTTTTTCCTAGTTTCATCAGAAGGAAGTCTAACAAAATATATTATAATTAAACTTATGATGAGTAGTACAATAAGTTTCTAAATCTGGCTCATATTTGTCTTTTGTCAATATTATCGAACTACAAAAAAGCGTTCTTGTTTTAAGATTTTGGATGAATCAACGTTTTTCCCCGCAAAGTTTAATTATTTCTACATATATCTAAATCTTATGAAAATCTGGAAATTTATAGTTGGTATACTATTATTTATTGCACCAATTGGATTTTATTCAACAGCTAATACACAAATATTGTTTGCACCAATCGGAACAGCATATTTTGGTACTGACAATTCATTTGCAATTCACAGTTTTAATTGGTATAGTGAAAATGGCCAAACAGGATATTGGGTAGGAGTAGATAATGAAGCTGAACTTTGGTCCTCATTCTTCATGATGGATTTCGAATTTTTCATGCCAGTAGGATTGGGTCTTCCTGGTATCATGACGATTATTTGTCTTTATGCAGTTGCACTGTATATTCTCATGTCAATAATTGATAACGAAGTTCTGAATTTGATTGCTGACATACTAATGATAGGATGTACAGTTATGAGTATTGTAGCATTTTATGATTTCTTAAATAATTGGGCTGGAGTATTTACAGCAACTAATATACCTATTTTTGGAATTATATCTGGAGTTGTTGGATTATTAGGGTTTGCTTTAAGTATTAAAGAGATGATGAATCCTAAGAAAAGATCTAAAAGAAGATAATTTTCCTTCTTATTTTCTTCCTTCTTATATCTTGATTTTGTTAAAAACTTAAGACAGTTAGGTTATTCTTTTCATACTCTTCACTTCATCATCTGGTCTATCAATATACTTTATAATAAGTACTACACAGAAAGGGTTACATGACTGATTCTAAACCTTATGTTGTTGTTGCAGCTGGTTTTGGTAATTATACTCGAGAGTATCCTGCTTATGTTAAGAAATTTGGTAAGGAGAGTGTGGTCTGGACTAGCAATTACAAGAGGTATACTGTTGAGGATCATCTAGATGAACTAGAATCCAAAATACCAAAAGATAAACCGTACATTCTTGTAGGTCACAGTTTGGGAGGATCTATCATTATAGAGTTGATGAGCAGAAAGCCATTAAATAATTGTCAAGGTGTTAGTCTTAATGGTGCCTCTAGACAAGTACTTTCCCACTGGTTTCTCAATTTCCTATTTTATTTACCTGTTC
>BPTM01000028.1 GCA_023705945.1 Candidatus Heimdallarchaeota archaeon | reverse complement strand
CTTATACTCCACTACCATTCGAGTTAGATCCTGGTGATGGTGGCGGTGGTGGTGGTAGCCCCCCTCCCCCTTCTCCTGTGGTTTGGGCGAATCCTAACATACCAGGTGCAGGATTTACAACAGGTGAGATGATTCTACACGGATTAATTTTGCTGATTCTAGCAATATCCCTCTTCTCCGTAATTGCAGGTTTAATGCTAGGTACAGGTTCTATATTCGCTTCTGCTTTTCTAACAACCATAGCTGTAGTAGGAAACTTTGTAGCAACTTTTATGATCGTAATCACAGATTTCTATAATGGAGCTTCTACGATACTGGAATTTGTAGGTGAATTAATAACTATGATAGCTTCTCTCCTTGAAGCTGTGGCAGTATTCCTACTATGTGTTGAGATGATGGGAGGAATTGCTATTAGTATCGCATTTGGGATTGCTTTCACTACGGAATCTGCGGCAAAGATTGCATGTCCTCCTATTTGGGCTGTAGCTCTTGCAATTACTATAGGCGCAATATTTCTAGAAATTGCTAACATAATTATGGATTGGCAAGATTAATTAGATGGAGATGATATTTAAATGAATAAAAATATTGAGAATGAAGAAGGATTAATTAGACAAAATATTGAACCTAGTACAAAATTGCATACATTGTTGCACATAAAACAGTATTCTCTATACAGCCTGTTCCAACATTTATTGCTATCTATTTCACCTCTAGCATTTTTCCTTTTCATAGGTTTTCTAGAGAGCTATCCATTCATAGTGCAAATGCTTGCGAGAATTGTTCTTATTCTGTACATTATAGCGATGCTTATAGCCTATCTCATAACTAAGAAAAGAGATTTTCTATACATGATAATCGCTTTTGTTATTGAGTTTCCAATATTAGTTTTCCTTGCTTACTTTGATCAAATGGTAGCTTTGCTCACTCTGAGCGTTTTAGGTTTTCTTCCTTGGATTCAAATTCTTCGAAATCCCTCTCCTTCTTCCCCTCTTAAAGTGTCAAAGAACACCACTCTAAAGAATAAAAGTCAAGATAGGTTTTCAATAGAAAACAATTCTTAGACTTATTCTTTTTTTTATTAAATTTACATAGATAAGAGAATTCAAAAATTGAAGACATCAATGTTGGTACTAATAATGTTTGTTAATAAACTTGCAGAAACATTTCGAAAAACAGGTTTCAGAGATTTACAGATGAGTGCTCTGAATACAAACTTGATGAAGTTACTAGGACAAATAGAAGCAATTTAGAATTCAAGTCTTTAGAAATATAATATCTAGTGTTTTGGACAATAGTCAAATTTTCCAATAGAAATACAATTATTCTACAAACACATATAGGAAGGTGAACTTACTAAATGGGTGTTAAACACCTGTAAAACAGTTGTTTAACGCCACTTATTACATAGAACCCCATCTGAAAAGATAGTTTACAAGAAGGTAGGATAGAGAAGATGTAAGGCAAAAAGAGTTTGGTTTAATCATAGTTGAAAGTATCCCAACTAATTTTCTCTACAGGTTTTCCATTTCGTTCGCTTTCTCGTTTAATTTTTAACATGTCAATAAATGCTTCTAATCTCGTTTGAAATCCTGCTTCTCCAGTTTGTTCATCTACAATCAATGGTAAGACAGGCATACCATAGTCTTCACTGATACTTGGAATAATAGTTTGAGCACTCAATTCAGGCATACAGCTGAATGGCCATACATGTACCATGCCATCCCAACCAAATTCCCGAAGTAAAATCGTTGCTCCTAAACTTTCTTGTCCATCTCCACCAGCATATTCTTGCATATATGATCGAGCTTTATCTCTATATATCTTATAATATTCTTTTACAAAAGGGTTCAATTTTGCTGGCAAGTCTGTGAATTTCTTCAATGAGACAGTGTTTCGGCAGATTACTCCCAGATCATTCAATCTTCGATATAGGTTCAGATGGAGCATTGGTTCAAGCACCACATATATTTCTCCAATTATTCCTATCTTCAGAGGATCTGCATATTCATCTATTTCTATTTGGTCTTCAAACATTTTTGGTATAAGTTTATGGAATTTTTTAATTTCCTTAACTCTATGAATATCAAATAATTTCTTATGAACTTCATTAGCTACCCTATCAGTTTCCCCATTTTCTAGTTCAACTCCACGATAGAAATTAATCAGATGCTCAACTAGATCAAGAGAATAGTTTTTCACCCATATTTTACGAAGAGCTCCAATAGCTTGCCATGTGTTAAAATTATTGCTAACTGATTGTAAATCTCTCAACATGTCTAAGGGTTTGTGATAATCAATATTTGTATACTTAACCTTATACCCTAATTCTTCCGTTATCACTCGTTGGACGGGTCCATAACAGCTTGCTCTACAGGTTCCTATCCCTCCAATCTGAAAAACATGATTTGCTCCCCTCTCTATGCACTCAATCAAAGAGCCGAGACTCAATTTAAATGGAGTACACATCCATTCTGGAGAGTGTTTTGATCCAATATCAAGTGTGCGTTTATTAGGTGTATAAGGATTAACAATTCGTTCTTCTGGAACTTCCATTTCTTGGAAAATCGATTTGAACAAAAGTGTCATTGGACCAAAGTGAGGATATGTTATATAAGACACAAATTTCAGCTCCAATTTTTTAGAAATGGATTAAATTCTTTTTCTACTAATTCAGGAACAAATCCCTTATTTTTCTTCATTCGGAGTATATCGCAAAACGCTTCTAATCTTGTCTGGAATCCTGCCTCACCGGTATGAGCATCAAGTGTTAGTATAGCTAGGGGGGTTTCAGCTTGTATTTTCTTTGCAAAATGTTTTGCATATTCCATTGAAACTGAAACTGGTCCGCAGATAAAATTCACAAGCATAAGGATTCCATCAATTTTTTGGTTTTCAAGATAATGCATAGCTGTTCCAACAATCTCATGTTCAAATTCAAAATAGAGATAATCGTTTCTTCCAACTAGATATTTTTCTAATTCTTTCAAAGGTAATTTCTCTGGTTCTGAAATTTCTAGACCAAAATCTATCATTGATAAACGTAACAGTTGTCTTTCAATTAGATTTCTTGGCATCTGTTGAGAAGTAATTAGGTCAACACCTAATTTCTGTAACTTTTTTCTAACACCTAAAGAAGCATAATCATCATTCAAAACATAATTGTGCCCAACTAATGCTACTTTCAACACTTCTTCTCCATTATTATTTATTGGAGCATCATTTAGTAGAATTTCAGATCTTTCCCATTTCCTTAACGTTTCTTCACTTATGATTAGTTCATCCTGTGCCCTTCTATGTGCTCTTAAGGATAGAATTGCTGCATTTATAATTCGAAAAGGGTTTTTTGTGAATTTGAAACCAATTTCAAATATGATTTTAGTAAGTCGCCAGAATCCATGTTTTTCCCTAGATGTACTATAATATGGACCTATAATTGGTGGTAGATCTTTTTTAGTATATTTTAGAATATCAGCTAAAGCTACAAATTTTGGACAGCCTACTTCCCGTTTTTTTCTACTTGCAAATCTAGGAACAAATAAATAATCTAACTCTTTGTTTGCAAGATCTAAGACATGACCATGATATAATTTAGTTGAGTAACATTCATCGTCAAGAGTTTCTAGCACTCCTCTTTCCTTTGTGATTTTATTAGTAGGAGATGAAAGAACTACTTCTGCACCTAATTTTATAAAGAAAGTTTCCCACATATCTGTGAAATAATAATAGAGCAATCCTCTTGGAAAACCCACTCTTTTCTTGCGTTTTTTTAGCTCTTGATTATCAAATCCCTTTCTCATGGACCATTCCTCAAGTTATTAATTTTGATTTTTAACATAGGTCACGATAGCTGTTAAACTTATGAAAAAAAAGATTGTAGCTAGGTTTAAAACTTTTCGTTAGAAATAAAAAAGATCGATAATTGAACCTAGGTTTTCTCTGAATGAAAGGTTTTTAGGAGAAGTGAAGTGAAAATAAAAGAGCTAGTAATACTTATTTCAAATTTTGGTGAGAAACATGAAACAAAGTGAAAGACTAGCTCTATGAATCTAAAATATTTCACACTTATAGATTTATTTGTTTATTCAGTACTCATCGAAGCATAAAGGAGAGATTTTTCTTCTTTTTTTTCTAATAAGATGAACAATTGTCAACAAAGTCATCGATGTAAATAGTGTTAACATGAAAGATGTTTCCGTTACTTCTAGTAGGATAGTAAAATCATATTTTTTCCCTTTCATTTCTAGATGCGTTTCATTTAAGATAGTAAATATTGTAGATGCATCATAAAAAAGTGGTGCTTGACAGTAATATAAGGTGTGATCTTTCACAAATTGGATTTCTTTGTGTTAATGCCCATAGAGCATCACCTCTATATTATAGCTGTTCCTGATCTTAGAAGCTTGTTCTTTATAGTTAGAATGGTAGAAAAGAACATTAGGAGAATTTGCACTGGAACTTACTGCAGATTTAAGAAAACTAAAATCATTTTCATTAAGACCTTCCCTAGTGGAACCAAATCCTATAAATGACCAGTCTAGAAAAGAATAGTTCAGTACAGGATTTTCACCTAGATACTTCTTCCAGATTGTTGCAGGTTTATCAGGTAAAATTGTAGAAGAATCGAGATCGTGGTTCCCAGCAATAATATAAACTGGTAAATCTAAAAGATCAACTGCCCATAAAGCTAGCCTCATACCAACTTCAGCAGCAAGAGGTTTTTGAGTTAGAGGATCAACAAACATCCAACTTGGACCATTAATCAAATCTCCTGTAAATATTACAAAATCTATATCCTGTTCTTTAATCTCTGCTATATTCCTCAAATTAATATCTGTGGTATTGTAGACGTCATAAGAGGGGAAGTGAGTATCAGAAAGATGAACAAATTTGAAAGGATAGGATTTTTCTTCCATAATTTTAACTGCATGTGTCTGATAATCAGAACCTGAACTACAATTCAATTGTAAATCAAATAAACCTGCTGAGTTTATACTTGGTGTAACATTGAAGCGCCACAAACCATTTTCATACTTAATATTCAAAATATTCAAGGAAACAGTTTCACTTTCAGATTTGAGATAGAATTCCCAATCAGAAGAATCAGATGTAGTACTTACAAGAACTGTAAAAAATTCATCGAAACTGATAATCTCTGGAAAGCCTTTGTGAGGATAAGTGATGAGATAAATAGGTTTGGTCGCTAATGAATAACGTGGATAAGATAATTCGTTAAAATACTCGTTTGAAGATGTTGCATTATAATTTGCAAGGTTTGAAGCTCCCGAATCGTTATCGTTTGAATTAGCAGAAGTCAGATTTGACAGATCATTCATGAAAAAGGAATTAGACAGTAAAATAAATAGAATAACTTGAAAAAGTAAAATTTTTCTATTCATTAATACTATAGTAAATTAAAAGTCAATAAATCTTACGCTTAAAAATGCAAAGCATTTGCCAACATATCGAAAGCCAGCAAGTTTATCGTCTGATACTAACATATATATTGGTGAATATTGTGATGTGAAGTAACTATTAATTTTCGAAGATGTTAGTTATGACAGAAGAAAAGTTTACAAAAGAAGAATTGCTTGCTAGAGCACATAAACCTTCAGCTGATGCATTAAGGTTACACCCATTCTACAAGGGAAAAATACAAGTTGTTCCCAAATGTAGTATATGGGATTTCGATGCTTTTGGTGTATGGTATACACCAGGAGTTGCAGCTAGTTGTAAAGCAATTAAAGAAGACCCTGCAGAATCTTACAGACAAACAAACAGAGCAAATACTATTGCAGTTGTCTCTGATGGAACAAGAGTTCTTGGGTTAGGAGATATAGGTCCAGCAGCTGGTCAACCCGTTATGGAAGGCAAAGCATTGTTGTTCAAATATCTAGGTGGTGTTGATGCGGTACCATTGAGTATTGATACAAAAGATCCTGATGAAATAATAAAGTTTGTTAAATTAATCCAACCTTCATTTGGTGGTATAAACTTAGAAGATATATCAAAACCAAAATGCTACAAGGTCTTAGAGACATTACGCAATGATCCTGAAATTACTATTCCAGTATGGCACGATGATGCTCAAGGAACCGCTGCAATTGTAACAGCTGGTGTTCTCGGTGCATTAAAACACGTTGGTAAGAAACTTGATGAAGTTAAGATTGCTCTACTCGGTGTAGGTGCAGCTAATACTCGAACAGCTTATGTTCTTCATGCTGCTGGTGCTCCGTTTGAGAACATGATTATGTGCGATTCCAAGGGTATTATTACCAAAGATCGTCCTGACATTGTCGCAGACAAAGATTATGATTCCTTCAAGTATGATTTAGCTCAAAAGACAAACCCAGAAGGAATTACTGGTGATTTTGGTGTAGCACTCAAAGGTGCTGATGTACTCATTTCAGCTTCTAAATCTGAACCAGGTACAATTAAGAAAGAATGGATAACCTACATGGCAAAAGATTCTATTGTTTTCACTTGTGCTAATCCTCTTCCAGAGATTTGGCCTTGGGATTCTAAAGAAGCTGGTGCAAGAGTTGTAGGAACTGGTCGAAGTGACTTTCCAAACCAAATCAATAATAGTCTTGGTTTTCCAGGTATTTTCAGAGGAACACTCGATGTTAATGCTAGTACCATTACTGACGAGATGTGTGTCGAAGCTGCTCGTGCTATTGCTAAAGTTGCAGAAAAGAAGGGTCTTAGAGATGATTTCGTGATTCCTTCAATGGATGATGTTGAAATCTTCCCCTACGTTGCATCTAAAGTTGGTATGAAAGCTATCGAACAAGGTGTTGCTCGTATCATACTGACTGAGGAAGAAATCTATACTCTTGCAAAAGAACGTATTGATGAAGCCCGTAGTCTAACAAAAAGTTTGATGGATAACGATTTTATTAAACCTCCTATCGAATAAACTCCCCCTTTTTTCTTTTTCTTTATTTTTCAGAAAAGATAGCGAATTAAGAAAGTTTTCACATTGATTTCCAGGTGCTGACATACTCTATTTTGTTTTCTCGAGCATTATTTTTTAAGGGGTCTAGTTTCCATTCTCCAGATAACCCTATCTCCTCTGCTGTCAATTCAAAGTGACACATAGCGATTCCTGCATCATTGTAGTTACAATCTATTACGTGTCGTTCTCCCCTATTATCTTTAATTACGTATAGATTATATCCGTCGTTCTGTTTGATTATTCGCCATGGTTGCGTATTTGCTGCTGACGGTGACAGTCTCAGCATCTCCAATGCAATTCTATATTCACCAGTGTCTTCTCTAGCAAGAGGTGTTTTGAAATCATTGTGAAAGAAGAGTTCTTCCCAGTGTTTTCTTTGGTCTGATTTTGGTAATTGACGCATTATTCTTTCTACAGGTCTCTTCTTCAAAGCTGAATAACCTAATGGTGATACAATGGCAAAATGTTCATGGTCTCTTAAAATTATTTTCTGACCTAGTTGCTTTCGATTAAATGTTGAAACCATCCAACAGGTTCCCAACCCTAAATCAGTAGCTTTCAAAATAATTCTTTCAAAAGTTCTACCAAAATCTATTGATTGGTTTTTTCTATCACCATAATCGTCATTTATTATTCCCACCATGAACAGTTCTGCACCTTTAATGAAACCATATGTCCCCAACCTTTCTTTTCGTGTCTTTAATTCATAAAAAGAAACTACATCGAATCGAAAACCTGCAGTGCGCTCCTCAATCAAAGTTTCTTTGATAACCTTAACTTTGTTCATTTCAATATTTTTGGTTGCATCATAAGTCCTAACAGATCTGCGTTTAGTGATAATTTCTACAATTGATTGATTGAATTTCATCGATTCTCCCCTTAATAGTGCATTTTATCTTTTTTATTTCTATATTTAAATTTGGTTAATTTTTATACCTCTATCTGTTCTACATGAAAATGCCTTTTTTGATACAAAGTAATCCCATAGCCTTTTTCATATAGTTTATATGTAATTTTTTCCTCTTATATTTAATGACTAAATCACCAGAATCTTTAGCTTTGAAAACAGCTCTTGATATGTTACCAAGTGCAGTGTTCATCACACAACATAGCTGTGATTTGGTATTCGCAAATAAGGCCTTTTATGAAATTTCTGGATATTCTACATCAGATATGGAAACTAAGCATATAATGGATCTAGTTCATGAAGAAGATAAACATATTTTCTTTGAGAGACGAGAAATTCTAGAGAAAGGAGATAAAGTTCCTGCTGAGCTCCAAATCCGCATAGTACATAAAGATGGGTCAGTTTCTCTAGTTTTCGTAAAAGTCAATGACATTACATTTGATGAAAAGCCTGCAAGATTATGGTATGCACACAATATTAGTTCAAAAGCACTAATGCATCAACCTCCTGAACTAGTTAGGTCTCTTCTAGATGCAATTTCAATTGGTAGTGAACTTGGTTTCTGGGTTGACGATATTAAAGGCAATACTATCTACATTAATGACAAAATGTGCGAAGTTCTTGGATACCCCTTTGAAGAAATTAAAACCAAATCAATTACTGACTTCTTCCATCCTGCTTCTAGAGATTTGTATCATCAAATTTCAAGAGAGCGACTTGAAGGTAGCAAAGATTCTAGTTCTTACGAATTGATTTTAATTAACAAAGAAGGACGCCCTATAACATTTAGTGTTGTAGGATCCTTGTTGCATGATCAGAACCAAAATGTTATCGGATCAGTTGGTTTCTTTACAAATATTGAACCTACAAAAAAATTATCATTAATCGTTTCAACACTCAATAAATACGCTCTTTACTCAAAATATAGAGATCTCTCCTTATTCTGGCAGAGAGTTCTTGTGGATGTAATAGAGATTTTTTCAGCTGATTGTGGATTAGTATTTATCGATGGAGATGTAGTTGCAGAAAATGGAGATATAAATGAAGATTTTTCTCCTCAAGAAATGTTAGAGGAATTAACAAAAGAAGGAAATCTTGTTAAGCACTATCAAGAAGGAGGTTGTAAATTTTACAAAGATGGTAAATCTGCAATTGTTTCAATTTTGCATCTGAACAATCTCCCTGCAGGTTTTATAATAATAGGTTCAAAAGTTAAAAATCTCTTCTTACCAGGAGATGTTGATTTATTCCTAACTTTTGGAAATCAGATCACATTAAACTATGAACATCAGTTTCTTTATATTGAAAGTGAATTAGAACGCCAATTTGTTTCAGTTCTATTAGATATTTTATCTCATGATTTCCTAAACACTAACACATCGGTACAAGGTTATCTAGAGTTACTTGACCAAAATTTCGAAAATATGGATACAGACAAAATTAAGGATTACTTGGCCAGAAGCATTAATGTTGTTGATAGAGGAGAGAGAATACTTGAAACTATTCAGCAATTGTTAAAGATTCAGCAGGAGAGAAAATCAAAAGGAAGCGTACCTGCGATTGCAATGTTAGAAAATGCTATAGAGACACAAAAAAATCTTTTCCAAGATCGAATAGTAAAGATAGATACGAAAACCCCACAAAGCATTTCCGTAATTGGTGGAGATCTCTTACAAACAGTTTTTGAAAATATTATTAATAATGCTATAAAGCATAATAAATCAGAAGAAGTCATCATAGAAATTTCTTGCCAATCACTTGAAATTGAAAATCAAGAATTTTTTGAATGTAGAATAGCTGATAATGGTAGTGGTATTCCCGAGGAAATTAGAGATACATTTTTCAGACCCTTATCACGTGGTGATAGTCGATTTCACGAGGGAACAGGTTTAGGCCTTTATATCTCAAAAACAATCATCGAATCATACAATGGTGAAATACGATTTGAGAATCGTGTTGATGATGATCCATCAGAAGGAACTGTTGTAGTAATAACTCTATTGGAGGGGTAAACATGGTAAAAGTATACATTATCGATGATGAAGAAACCATTCAATATCTCTACAAGGAAGGATTAGCCTTGGAGGGACATGAAATCATTGGTACTGCATATAATGGTCATCAAGCGCTTCAAGAAATTGGTAATTTACCAACTTATCCTGATGTAATTATCATAGATCATCGGATGCCTATCAAGAATGGTTTGGATACTCTAAAAGAAATGTACTTCCAAGATTTGCCTAAAAAGATAAAAATACTCTTCATTACTGCAGATCCAACAGTTAGAGAAGAAGCTAGTAAATTAGGAGTCTCACAGTTCATACAAAAACCATTTAGTATTCTGAAACTTGCAAAGATGATAACACAGCTCTTCTTATATGAAAAATAGTGCTGTTTCATTTTGCTGAACTTTTTACTCTTTTATTTTACATTTGAGAATATTTATATTGTTGAATCTCAAGATTGTCAAGATAATAATGGTTGATTGGATTATTTTAGCAATTGTTATTCCGATTGTTGTTGTTGATTTAGCAATTAAAGCTTATGCACTTTATGATTTGATTAAGTCGTTTGATAAAAGAAGTGACGCAAACAAAATAGGATGGTTGATAGCTATAGCTACTGTTAACATGTTTGGCTGGATACTATACTTCTTGTTTGGAAGGTTACCTGTGGAGAAATCTGAAGATGAAGAATCATGGGATTGAAATAGAAAATTTACAAAAGTCCTTCCAAGACATCCAAGCACTAAAAGGGGTTACTCTAAAAATAGAAAAAGCTGGCCTGTACGGACTGATTGGCCCAAATGGGGCTGGTAAGACAACCCTACTCAAATGTGTTTCAAGTCTTCTTGTTCCAACAGCTGGAGAAGTACATATTAATGGTGTTTTTGTTGAATCTAATAACTTTGCTGTGAGAAGAAAAATAGGTTTTCTACCTGAAGATTCGGGTTTATATGAAAAGCTAACAGCCAAACAATTTCTTCACATAATGGCTGGAATGCATGGTATTCCTAAAGAAGAAAGAAAAAAGAAGGTCAAAGAAGTTGTTGAATTCGCTGGAATTAACTATCCCCCTAGCAAGATAGTCAAGTATCTATCTACTGGACAAAGGAGGTTACTGTTATTCGCTAGCATTCTGCTACATGATCCTGAAATTCTAATCCTTGATGAAAGTCTATCAGGTCTAGATCCTATAAACCGAGAACATATAACAAAACTTATGCGAGAGCTTGCCAAAGATCGGATAGTTCTCTTTTCAAGCCATATCTTGGCAGATATATGGAGATTATGCGAGAAAATTTTTGTTTTAAATCAAGGTGAACTGATAGTTGAAGATCAACCAGAGAACATTCTTTCCAAGATGAGCGATGATTCTTATTTCCTAACTGTAAAAATGGGATTAGAAGCAATCAAAGAATATCTAGAAACTTATCCTAAAGTTTCGGTTATTGGTATTCAAAATGATAAGCTTTTGTTCAAAACTGAAAACAAAGACTTGATATCTGATGTTCTTAAGGACATAATGAAGGATTTTGAGATAGTTTCTTTTGGTCCAAATATTCCCGATTTAGATCAGATATTCACAAGGATGGTGACTGCATCATGAGTATTTCAAAAACTAATCCAGTCTATGCTCTTATTAAGAAAGAGTGGATATATAACCGAGGGAGAATTCTACCTTTATCCATAGGTCTAGCGATTTTTGGTGTTCTAACTATAGGGATGTTAATGATTTTACCGGATATTATACCTATGATAGAAGGTCTTATGCCAGAATTGACACCTGAAATGGCTATTCAAAGTTATATGAGCAACGTTAACAGTATAGTTTCAATATTAGCTGTTATCCTTTGTGCAGATGCTATTGCGGGAGAAAGAGAAAAAAACACATTAGTTCTTATTCGAACTAAACCCATTCCTGTTTACTCGATTATTTTGACAAAATTGTTTGCTAGATATTTTATCATATTAATAGGAACAATTATTGGGACACTGTTTGCTTACCTTTTTACTTCTCTGCTTGTAGGACCTGTTGAGATAGGATCACTTCTTCTATCATTAGCTATTTACGCTTTAATTCTGTTTGTGTATATGAGCATAGGAATATTAATCTCAACCATAGCTAAAAGTCAAATCT
The DNA here is from genome assembly GCA_023705945.1 of Candidatus Heimdallarchaeota archaeon. Taxonomy (GTDB): domain Archaea; phylum Asgardarchaeota; class Heimdallarchaeia; order Heimdallarchaeales; family Heimdallarchaeaceae; genus UBA460. The sequence continues at coordinate 5,521 of BPTM01000028.1, read as the reverse complement.
CTGCTGGGGTAATATCAGCTGGAATAGTGTTAGTTATCTCCTTAGTTACATCGTTTCTTGCCTTTGATAGTATAATCAACTACAATGCTTTCCAATTATCGACAAACTTACTACTTAGAGATTTTACTCCATTGGTAATAGCTTTGAACTGTGTTGCTCTGTTCATTATCGGGAGTGTTTTTATCACAATAACAATAATTCTATTTGAAAGTGAGAAAGAACCAGTAAGAAAAAATATTTAGTAATAACTTAATTCTTTAAAAGGATTAAAGAGAAAATAAATAAGTTAGATTGTACAAAGTAAGACAAAGTGATTAAATGTTAATATTATCTCCAAAAGAAGAAGAAGAAAGTACAGAAATTCAAGAATTTGAATTAGGAATTATAGGTTTGGGACCAGCTGGTTTAACATCAGCAATTTACGCTTCTAGAGCAGGTATAAACGTAGTTTGTATTGGGAGAGATTACGGAGGACAAATGGGTTTAGCCTTAGAAATTGAAAACTATCCCGGATTCGAAAATATTTCTGGAATTGAATTAACTGATAAGATGAAAGATCAAGCTGAAAAGTTTGGTACTACAATTGTTTTTGGTGAAGTTGAAAAAGCTGAAAAAACTGAGGACAACCGTTTCCTAATAAAAACTGATATGGGTAACTATTTTGTTAAAGCTCTTATTTTAGCAACTGGTGGAAGGCATATGGAGCTTAACGTTCCAGGGGAAAAGGATTTCATTGGAAAAGGTGTTAGTTACTGTGCGACATGTGACGCAGCTTTCTTTAAAGAAAAAACAGTGGTTGTAGTAGGTAGTGGTGATGCAGCAGCAACTGGAACTTTAGCACTATCGTCTATTGGTGCAAAGAAGATTTTCTAAGTTTCACGTTCTGATTACTTAAAATGTGAAAGAATCTATATAGAGAGAGCCAATGCTAAGGACAATATAGAGATATTGTATAATAAACAAGTAACTGAAATCAAAGGAACGAATACTGTAGAAGAAGTTTTATTTCAAGATGGAACATCCCTTAAAGTAGATGGGATTTTTGCAGAAATTGGTGCAATTCCTAATATTGAAATTGCAGAGATGTTAGATGTTGAACTTGAAGGTGGGTTAATCAAAATAGATGATGATTGCCAAACAAATATTCCAGGTATATTCTCAGCTGGAGATGTAACTTCAAAGATTAAAAACCCCTTAAGTCGTCAAGTAACTACTTCAGTCGGTTTAGCGACCATAGCAGCCTTAACAGCAGCTGAATACTTGGAAGCAAGATTTACTACAAAATAATCACTTCCTTATCTTTTACTAACAATAAAAGTGTAAAAAGAATAAAAATGAAGAATTTAGAGATTCTTCGGTTTAGTTTTTTCATGTATTTCTGCAATGGTTTTTTTGTTAATCGGGAAGAATAGTAGAAAGATTATTCCCAAAGCTAGTGCTATTGATGGGAAGATGGATACTAAAGATCTTAATCCCGCTAGTAAATCCCCAGTAACATTTTCGGGGTTAAATAGTGACCAACCATATTTTGATAGAATAACGGTAACTGATACAATACCTAAAATTGCAGCCAATCTAACAAATAGTGCATGAACACCATAGTAGGAACCTTCTCTTCTTTGGTTTGTTTTTAATTCATCTTCATCAACAATATTTGAAATATTTCTATCAATGAAGTAGGGTGAACCTCCCAATGCAATTCCATTAAACACAAACATAATCAAAGCGGCATAATAATTTGTTATGAAAAACATTGGAATAAGAACAGCTATCCAAAATGCTTGAGATATAATAAAACCAACTTTACTACCTAGTTTTCTATCTACAAATGTCCAGAGAACAACTCCAGGAGCAGAACTTATGAATGCTACTAAGAGTAAAATGCTAGCGTAGATACCTTCAGACATTCCAAGGGCAAATTTTGTGTATATTGGAATTATCATTGGAAACATGCCGAATACATACCAATTCATTGTTGAACATAGTGCAAAGACAACAAATTTCCAGTTCTTGATGGTATACCAAATTGACTGGAATACGCCCATGGTATCCTTTTGTTCTAATTCTTCAACAGGAGGTTCTTTTACACCCCATTTGATATTGATAAATCCTGTAATGAAAGCAATAATTCCTAAAACAGCACCAGCAATCCAATAATTATAGATGTTACTTTGAGTGGATATGGTTAAATCAGGAATGATTAATGTAGGTACAACCATCGCAACTATCAAACCAAATACCATCATAATTCTTCTTCCCATTCCAGCTTCCTCTCTAGCTCTGTCAGTTCTAAACATCTCAGGATAAAGTGAGGTTCTACTGAGAGAGAAAGCAGTATAAATTGTGTCAAAAAGACATATGATTAAGAAGAAGTAGATTACTGTCCAAACTGGAGCTTCCGCATAAGTTGCAAAAGTTGTAAACAAGAAGAACATTATCAACGCTAGAGGAATCAGCATTACGACCATCCAAGGCCTTCTTCTTCCACCACCAAATTTCTTTGTTCTAGTTTTATCTGATAAACCTCCAATAATAGGATCATTAAAGGCATTATAAACAGACCAAAGTATGTACATGAGCATGATATATTTAATTTCTATACCAATTACAGCATAATAAAAAGTAAAAATAAGAAACGAGAATCCTTGATAGGCTATGGCATCTGTTATTTCACCTGTAGCATATGCAAGATTTCTACCTAAAGGTACTTCATTAGTCATAAGTATGGTTTTCACAATACTTCAATAAAAACTTTCACAAGTTTTGAACCACTCTGCTATAACGTTTCTTCGCTCTTATATTCTAAATATTTCTCTCTTTTTTCTTTCATATAAGCTGGAATAGGTACATCCCACTAGCCCCATGAGGGAGAACCAGCGTATTTAGGATCTCTGTTAACTATGATTTCAACAACTGCAGGTCCTTCTTGTTTAAATGCATCTTCTAGTGCAGGTTTTATCTCGTCTACTTTAGAAATTCTTCGACCCCAGCAACCAAATCCTTTCGCTAGAGCTGCAAAATCAGGTGTGTAAGACTCACCTTTATGGTCTTTGAACTCTGTAGCATATCCGCGTTTTTCTCCATAGACAGCTCTTTGTAAATCAGTGATTGCGATCCATCCAGAATTATTTAAAATTACGATAACTACATTCAGATTCAGCTGTTTAGCTGTATGCAATTCCTGCATTGTCATCATGAAATCTCCGTCACCGACAAGTCCTATAACTTGCTTATTGGGTTGTCCAAGTTTTGCTCCTATAGCAGCTGGTAATGTAAATCCCATAGTAGAGAATCCTCCAGCTGTTATGCAAGTATAAGGTTCATAAAATTCAAACTCTTGAATTAATTGAGCTTGAACATTACCTGAACTTGTTACAACAATCGCATCTCTTTTCAAAAATTCTCTTACTTCTTTTAATACACATGAAATCATTACTGGTACCAATGAAGGAATTCTCCAATCATCAAGAAATTTTATCCATTCTTCTTTTCGTTGATGAACTTCATTGAAATAGAAAGATGTGAGATAATTTACCGGAGTGAAATGATGTCTTAAAACATCCAACATATCACCCAATACAGCTTTAGCATCTCCCACAATTCCCACATCTGTTGGATAATTTTTCCCAATTTCATTCGGGTCTATATCCACATGAATCAATCTTGTATCATTTATTCCATTACCAAAATTCCAAGCTATCCCCTTTCTATAGGAACATGTAGATTCATCTGCAAATCTTGTCCCAATAGCTAAGACAACATCAGCCTTACTACTAAGCTGTATGCCCATTTTTGTTCCTTTCGATCCTGTTGCCCAACCAAAGAGAGGATGATCATTTGGAAATGCATCCTTTGCCATCATTGATGCAAGTACGGGAGCTCCTGTGAATTCTGCTATTTCCTTAACTTCTTCAAAAGCTTTAGATGCTACTACTCCTCCACCTAGCCAAACAACAGGTCTTTTTGCACTCATTAGCATCTCTGCTGCAAGTTTAATATGGTCTATATCTCCCCTTATCTTAGATGTTGATCTTCTTTTTTCAGGAATCGGTACTTTTCCCTTGGTATAGTCACATTGAACATCCATTGGTAAATTGATATGAACTGGACCTTTTCTTCCTGTGAGCATTATGTTAAAAGCTCTCTGAATAACCTTGGGAACTTGATCAGCTGATGATAACTCAAATGATCTCTTCACTATCGATTCAAGTATTCTAGGCATTGAACTATCCTTTCTTCTTTCGATTTCTTGAAGCACACCAACTCCCCTCATATGTACATGTGTATCGCCTGTGAGGACAAGCACTGGCATTGAATCAACATAAGCATCTGCAAGACCAATAGCTGTATTTATTGCTCCGGGTCCAATGCTAGTAAAGACAGCTAAAGGTTGACCAGTAACGCGATAGTAACCCACTGCCATATGAACACCAGCCATCTCTTGTTTTGATTGAATGACCTTAATTTGGTCTTTATTTTTAAACAAAGCATCAGTAAAACCTAAACATCCATGACCAGGGATACCGAAAACATAAGGAAGACCTTCTTTGATAAGATATTCAACAATAACCTCAGATCCTGTTAACTCTACTTTCTTTTCTTCAGCCATAGCTTTCAGTACCTTGTTAATATTACTTTTATATTTATTTTCCTCAAAAAATGCGATTTACATGGTCTACATCAAATCACTTTTACGATGAAAAAAAAAGAATGAGGAGTTTGTAACTTCATTTTAGTTGTAACTCACTAATCTTCAAGCCAAGATTTTGTAAAGCATCTATTATGCTTGAAATCAGTTGCAATTGAGCATTCAATGCTATTGGATGTTTAACGTTGATTAAAACTTGGCCAAATGGATCAATGGGTGGGAAAACCATATTCATCGATGAACAGGAATTTTTTTCAAAGTCAACATCAACGTAGAATACACTTAATTTACGTGCAAGTAGATTTTGAAAATCTTTATTTTTCATTAGCTTTCTCAATGGAGGTATCTTCTGTAACTTTTCACTAGATTGCAAATGTAAAATATCTATTTTCGGTATGGATTTCTTTCGCTCTGTCAACAAGTTCTGTATCGTTTCTTCATCTTCTGAGCTTAAAAGAAGAAAAACAACATTTGTTTGCACATTATCTATTATATTCTTTAATCCTGCATAAACAGCTCTTTTTCCTTCAAAATATGAGAAAAGATCTTCTACTTCTCTAGTACGTTGTTCTTCTTTCACTTTCTCAAAATATCTATTTGTAACTTTAAGTTTTGATTGGAATTGACTCTCTAACGATTCTATAACAATTTCATAAGGAACGGCCATAAATGTGTCAGGTATGCCTTCCTTCTCTTGTCTTGTAACAAAAGTTCTCTCAACTAATCTTTCTAGGAAACCATAGACTTTAGGTTGAGGAACATCTGCAATACGTGCAATTGTTGATGCATGAGTTGGTCCCATTCCCACTAATGATGTGTATGTTTTCGCTTCACCACGTGCTAATCCTAGACTCGAGAGTGCTATGATTGTAT
>BPTM01000027.1 GCA_023705945.1 Candidatus Heimdallarchaeota archaeon | reverse complement strand
TGAAGAAGATGTTCTTTATCCTGTATTAGTTCAAGTTTTGTTACAACTTTGTGATATTCTCCTAGTTGAGATGAGAGAAGCTAATGATCCTGATGTATTAGAGAAAATATACAAACATGTTAATAAACTTCAAGAATTATCTGAAAAGAACAAATCTCAATTTTTATTAGTTGAAACTCTGAGATTAAAAGCACAATTGGCACTTCTTGAATTTGATGTAGAAAATGCTAGAACTCTTCTACTCAAAGCACAAAATACAGCGCATGAGAATGGGTTAGATAGATTAGTCCTAGAACTACTAAAGCAGCAGGAAGACTTAACTAAACAATCTATAGAACTAAAAAATTTAGAACAAACATCTTCATCAATCTCTCATAGAATGTCTGTTGTTAAGCTCGAAGACACAGTTGAAAATATAAAGAAAACTAGTTTAACTAAAACAGTTTCAAGAGAACAAGAAGTTTCTAAGAAACTTTTCTCAATCAAGATTTAGTAAGTGAGGATCTAAAAGGAGTTTATTTTTAATCCTCAATTCTTTTTTCTACATCTGGTTGTTGAGGATATATAGGAAAATGGGCTAAAAGAACTTATTCTGTGACTGTTGTTCTGATTTTAATTTACAATCTTTTATAAGTGCTCATGACTAATTTTGAAGATGAAGGTTGCATAAATCTTCAGGGGGCATTCTAAGATGAAAAAAAGATGGAAAATTGTTTTAGGAATTTTTCTGGGTATAACAGTCATTATCTCATCTCTGTTGATTTTTCAATTAGTCCGAATTACAACAGTAGACTATGAATGGTTGGAAGGAGAACCTGAAGACTATGGATTCAAATGGAATAAAATAGCTGCTACACGTCTTGTTGCTGAACAGATGCCTTATCTTAGAAGTGTGCTTATCTTAAGGTATGATACATTATTAACCGAATGGTACTTCAATGATGGGACGTACTATGGAGCTAATCATATACATTCAGCATCAAAAAGTTTCATGTCGGCATTGATAGGTATAGCAATAAGAGAAGGGTACTTAACGGATTTGGATCAAAAGATACAAGATTACTTCCCAGAATATATCGATTTAGCTCTAGAACCAATAAAGCAAGATATCACCATTCGTCACTTACTACAGATGAAAGCTGGATTTAATTTCAATGATTCAGCTGATGAATGGTATGATTATGCTTATAGCTCAAATTGGGTTAACTATGCTTTATCCTTACCTTTAACACATAATCCGGGCGAAAATTGGCATTATTGTACACCTCAATCAAACTTACTTTCTGTAATATTGACAAGAGCAACAAATATGAGCACAAAAGCCTTTGCAGACCAGTTTCTTTTCGATCCGATGAACATTTCCATTAATTACTGGAGGCAAGATCCTCAAGGTTATTACACTGGTGGGCATGAGATGTATTTTACACCAAGAGATTTAGCCCAATTTGGTCTACTTTATCTTAATAATGGTTCATTAAACGGAGAACAGATTATTCCTGCTGAGTGGGTGTTAGAGTCTACTCAAGATTACGCAATCGGTCTGGTAGAAACTGATGTTGCAATGACTGGAGGAGTGGAATCTGATTTCTATAAAGGTACTGGCTATGGTTACCAATGGTGGTTGAAAGAAATGAGAGGGTACCGATCTTATTCGGCTCGTGGTCTTGGTGGTCAGTTTGTTTTCTGTTTTCCAGAACTAGATATGGTTGTTGTTACAACAGCTTCTGGAGATATTGTCAATACCTATCCTGGACAGTATGGAATGATACTTAACTTAATTGAAAGCAATATTTTGGGTTCGATAATAGACTAACTTCTTTTTTATTTGCATTTTTTAGATATCTAAAATATGATTACTATTTCAGTTAATCATAGCTTGGGTTGTCCGGCTTTAAACAGATTTCTTTATATATACTCAATAAGAGACTGCAACTGTGGAAACTGTAGTAATTTTTTTAATTGTTATATCGGTTATATTGGTTATCATTATTCTCCTACGAATTAGTTTTGTGAGGTGGAAAAAATCCGCATCTAGAGTAATGGGTGATGGAGAAGTAATGGAAACAGTTATGGGGAAGCTGCATTACAAACTCACTGGAAAGGGGCCAGTGTTATTTTTCATGCATGGAGGACCGGGAGGAATAGATCAGGCTTTCTTTCTTAATGATATGATTGAGAAAGGTTATTCAATACTGAGTGTTTCAAGGCCCGGATATCTAAGAACACCCTTTGTTCCTCTCTCTTATGAGGAGCAAGTAGATCACTATGTGGAATTGTTGGACAAGTTAGAAATCGATAAGGTTGTTCCCATGGGATACTCAGCTGGTGGTCCTCTTGCACTCTACTTTGCTAATAAATACCCTGAGAGAACTCATGCTCTGATTATGGAAGCTGGTGTAAGTACAGAATACAATATGCCTAGTGAAGCACCGGATTCATTTTGGATGAAATTATTTCAGAGTGAAGGAATACAAGATTTCTTGAGCTGGCTAACTGTTATATTTATTAGAATTGCATTTAAGTTTACATTCAAGAGTATAATCAGGCTGGAAACCTTGCTTGACAAAGAAGGCACAAAGAAATTTGCTGATCTTGTTTCAAATGATAAGGAGAGAAGAAGATGGATGATGAAACTAATGGATACAACCGTTCCGATGAGTATAAGAAAACTTGGCTTGAATCATGATATAGAGCTCTTATTTTCCATTGAGCAGATTCCAGTTGATAATATAAGCGCAAAATCATTATTAATCTATAGTAGAGATGATAATGATGTTAAATGGTTAAATGCTGAATATCTCGAAAGCAATCTCAAAGATTTCGAGTTAGTGGAGACACACGGTGGTCATTTTATGTGGGTAGGAAAGGATATGGAAAAAATAATAAATAAAAGAATTGAATTTTTAAGATCAATAAATTTCGCAAAAGTTATATAAATTTGATGACTAAGTAATGCACAGAATTTGTATTTTTATATGAAATTCTTCTTTTCTAGCTCCTTTAAATACCATTTTGCTGATTCTTGGATAGCGATATAACAAGAATCAAGTCAAAGACATGGCTTAAAAAGAACTACTCTTTGTGTTTTTGTTTTGATCTTCCTTCGCTAATGTACAGGTGAAAAATATGACTGTATCTCAAGCAAAATTTCAATTACCAAAGAGTACACTCATTGGTTTTCGTCTTAATCCCAAGTATAAACACTGGTGGATTAGTATATTCATGACCATTTTAATAGCTACACCCATGGCATTCATTATGGCATTAATTGTTTTTGGAACCACAGACCTAGCTCATCATTTTCTTTTGAATCTTGTTGCAGCTGGTCCTGTCGCCTTCTTCGCAGCACATTTCGGTTTTAATGGAATAAAAATAGGCAAAGTAACTCTTTTGCCTGGTATAGGTCCTTTTGCAGAAAAAGTAATGAAATACGATTTTGGCTTAGCTATGCGCACACAAACAATGAAACAAATGCTTTCCAGTAAGAAATTCTGGGGTTTTGGTTTGATTGTTGATTCTCTTCTTTGTATAGAAATCGCTGTACTCGTTTCCTTTATCAAAGTTCCTTGGTTAGCATTAAACTTCTCCACTGGTTGGGGAATGGCCTGGTTAGTAGCATTTGGACAATCATATGCCCTAGCCTTAATTATAGCATTAATTGGCATCATTGTCACTATTTGGCTATTAAAAATCTGGATGTGGAGACCTAAACCAAGACCAATTGTTGAAGAATAAAAACATTCTTTTTTCTTTTTCTTTTTTTATTCCCAGTATTCATCATCTGTATAATCTGATATTACTCCAATTGATTCTGGACCAAGATGGGATAAAACTGATCCTCCACTTTGAACTATCTCGATTTCCATTTCAGGATATTTCTCTTTGATAAGATCTGCCATATCGTTTGCATAATCTAATCGACTTCCATAGACGATGGCAATAGCTTTTGGAACTCTAGAAAAGTCATCAGTACTCAGTTTTAATGATTCTTCAAGACCTCCTTGCACATCAGTCGCTGAGCTCACTGTCACAACGTTTCCTTTTTCATTCATTGTTACTATTGGTTTCTTTCTTAACATTGCTCCAAGTAGGAATTTAGTTGTTCCCAGTCTACCTCCTTTCCACAAATACCGTAATGTTGGAAGTAGTATTATTGTTTTAATCTTCAAAGCTTGTTGAGTTAATATATCAGCTATCTCTTTAGCACTGTGCTTCTTCTTTTTGATCAAATTAAGAGCCATTCTTATCAAGAAAACCTCTGGATAGGAGGCAGATAAAGAACTTACAACGTATATATTTATGTCCGTATATTGTTTCATTACTTGTTTTGCAGCTAGATACGCACTATTGATTGAACCACTTAAACCCGCACTTATAGTGACAACTACAATGTCCTTTGTTCCTTCTTTTATATGCTCCATATAGGCATCAGTGTAATCTTTTGGATTTGGTTGAGATGTTTTGGGAACAAAAGAATAAAGATTCAATTTTGGTATGTGTAAAAATGCTTTTTCGTCCTCAAATAATTTATAGTAAGCAGCTCTATCAAAATTCTCATCTTCCTTTAGCTCTTCATCATGAACATACATGTACAAACAAGCAATCTTAACATTGTTTTTTTTAGCAAAATCCCAGGGTAAATCTGAACCACTATCAGTAACTAAACCAATTGTCATGAGATTTTTACATATTGCATCATTAAAAATCTATCTTCTTCTTTGAACATTGTTAGCGAATATTTATATAATAATAGCAAATTCTCGGTGATTTAACCCTCTGAAAATTAATTTAAAGTTCAGGGATGTATTAACAAATCTTTGCAAAAGATAGGAATCTTGTTTGAGAATGTATGTAAAGTATCAGTGAAGAAAAAAAAGAGATGAGTGATTAGTTATCACTTCGTATTAGTTTATTCTACTTTTCTTGCTTTTAGTTCCAGATATAGTGCTACAGCAAATCCTATTCCTATTAAAAAGTAGAAAAAAGTATTAAACCAATTCCAGGCATGAACCCCTTCTAGGGCAAATTGTATGTAGAACATAATTGGAATTCCTGTAAAGGCAAAGACCATTTCTGTGATCAAGGGGGTTTTGGCAGAAGCCCAGTTTGCTTTAAAGAACGTTAAGAAACACATAACTGATAAGGAAAGAGCTGCACCACCAAAGATCAGTGGCAATCCTGGATCCTCAAAAGGCCAGTGTTGAATTCCTAAAAAGAACCATTCCCATAGGAATAAGAAAACTATTGCAAAAGTAAATTGAACACATCCTGCTAATAGAAACCATATTTTAGTAAATTTTAACATTTCTTCAGACATTTTTTTATCTCCTTTTAGATTCTATTATAATAGAACCATGCAAACACTATGTTGACACAATATATATACCTTATGTCTACATATACGCAAGATGTACATTGAGAGTTAGGAAAAAAAGAAAGAAAGAAGAATACTAATATTTCCTCTTTCTTTTAATTATGTAAGTTAGGGGAATAAAAGTCAATATAAACAAGTAATAGGGGAAATATGCTCCGTCTATATTATATTGTTTTGCTAATGGATAGGGATCACAGCAATTTGCAGATCCAGTAAGTTCATAACTTCCTTCACCAGCCAAATCATCCCAGTAGTTCCCTTCTAATGTTGCTTCTTCATACCAGAGGGTGTTAACGCCAGAATCTTTAGCTTGTGACTCACTTGGTGCATATA
>BPTM01000026.1 GCA_023705945.1 Candidatus Heimdallarchaeota archaeon | reverse complement strand
CATATTTTCAAGTCTCCCATATGTACATTCGAAGCGACGAATCCTGCCATATTTATAGCATCTCTAGCACTTCCAAATGGAGGTGCATAACTTAGTTCAAGATCTTGCAAATCATAAACTGTTCCACCAAAGTAAATTACAGTTGAAATAACATCGATTCTTTTCTCTGCGCCTTCTCCACCAAAAGCTTGAGCTCCAAGAATCTTACCAGTTTCTAATTCATATAATAGTTTGATGTGCACAGGAAATGCTTCTGGGTAGTATCCTGCATGATTTTTTGGGTGAATATAGATTTTCTCGAATTTTATGTCTGTTTTAACTAATTGTTTCTCAGTGAGACCTGTTTGAGCAGCAGTTTGATTGAAAACTTGTAAGACTGCAGTTCCTAAAACACCCTTATATTCAACATCTCTTCCAGCTATATTATCTGCTGCAATTCTTCCTTGCCTATTTGCGGGACCAGCAAGAGGAACTGCAGTGAATTCATTTGTAATGAAATTGTTTATCTGAATCACATCACCAACTGCATAAATATTCTCATCAGAAGTTTGCATATGCTTGTCCACAACTATGAAACCTCGATCAGTAAGTTCTAAACCTGCTTCTTTTGCTAAATGCGACTCTGGTTTAACTCCTATTGAGAGAATAATTAGGTCAGCATCAATATTTTTTCCACTCTGTGTTTGAACACAATATTTTCCAATACAATCTACCGAATTAACACTGAATGACTTAACTCCATCAGATAAAACAAGCTTTATTCTATTAAGTGTAATTTCATTATTTATGAACTGAGCCATTTCTTTATCAAACGTAGGTATAACTTGATCTAATAGCTCAACAATAGTTACCCTAATTCCTCTAATAGATAGATTTTCAGCCATTTCTAGACCTATATACCCTCCCCCTATTACGACAGCTGATGTTGGATTAGTGTTGCTAATAAATTCCTCTATTTTCATTGTATCCGGAATATTTCTCAAGGTAAAAACGGGAACCGTTTCAATGCCTTCAAAATTCGGTCTAATTGGATATGCTCCTGGAGAAAGAACAAGCGTATCATAGGGAAGTTTGTACTCATTCCCATCCCTAAGATGCCTTACAAGAACTTCTTTTTTCTTACGATCTATTGATATTGCCTCATTATTAACACGAACATCAATATTAAATTTATTATGAAAATCTGCGGGTGTTTGAAGAACCAATGCATCTTGTTTTTCAATAATTCTTCCAATATAGTAGGGAAGACCACAATTAGCAAAACTGACAAAATCCCCTCGTTCTAAGATGATAATTTCTGCAAATTCATCTAATCTTCTAAGTCTAGCAGCTGTTGAAGCACCACCGGCTACACCACCAATAATTACAACTTTTTTTACCATTTAAGCTTACACCTTTAATTAAGTCTAAATTCGTGAAAAATTATTTGACGAATGTTTAAAGTATAACTGTCTGAACATGTCTATATGAATGTTCAAATGACTAGTTGAATATTAAATAATATGTAATTTCAATCTATTCATTGGTAAAAATAATTTGAAAAATGAATGTCGGATGATTTTTATCTATTAAGGATAATATTTTTGAATGAGTTGATTTTGATATATTCAGTATGACTAAGATATTAATTACTGGAGCAACAGGATGTTCTGGTAAAGGGATTTTACATTATCTTCTTAGTCATGGTTATACAGATTTATCTGGATTAGTAAGGAAAATACCAGAGGATCCTTTTTCTGATGTTGAGTATATAGTAGGAGACATAACAAATAAGGATGCGCTCACAGAAGTATTCAAAGAAGGTCAGTTTGAATCAGTTTGGCACATTGCTGGAGCAGTTCATCCTCATACAAAAAAAGAACTATTTCACAAAATCAATGTAGAAGGGACTCAAAACGTTCTTGAAGCTGCTATAGAATCAAATGCAAAATCATTTCTTTTTACTAGTTCAATAGCAGTATACGGAAAAATCGAAGAAGTACCAATTAGTGAAGAACATAGAATAAAACCACTAGGGAACTATGCTCAATCAAAAGTTGAAGCTGAAAACATCGTTAAGACACTATCAGAAGATGTTGGGATAAAAGGAGGAATAGTTCGTTTACCTGTTGTTCTTGGTAAAGATGATAGACATTTCTATCCTATAGTTGGAAAACTAGTAAATGCTAACATCTTTCCAATTATGGGGAATCCTAATCATAATTTTTCGATTATTCACCCATACGATATTGGACGAGCTCTTGAATCAATACTTAATGCAAATAAGTTAAAAATTGAGCCATTTAATGCGATATCTTGTGATGTTTCTATGAAGGAATTGATAATGGATATTGAGATGCATTTGAAAGGAAAAAATAGATTCAAATATTACTTACCTTATCCACTTGTATACTTCGGTGCATGGTTACTTGAGATACTCACTCATATCATCACTCCACGAAAGGATCCAGTTTTCAATAGAGAGTATGCTCAACTTATAGGGAAAGAATGCACATTGAATATGGATAAATTGAAAGGTTTGGGGTATACCCCTCTTATGAATCAAGAGAAGATATTTCAAGACATGATTTATCCTGATCCTATTCCAGTACCATTATCCAAAGTAGAAACTATTTCTAAACTAAACTAAATGACAGACAATCTTTTTTTAGTACTAGCAATAAAATTCTCTAATGACAACTGAAGTTTTCATAGAAGTATTGGATAATTGTACTGGTTGTAATAGTTGTGTTGAAGTTTGTCCTCGCTATCTTTTCTCACTTGAAAATAAGAAAGCGGTAATAACCAATTTTGATCCATGCCATGATTGTGGTCATTGTGTTGCAGTATGTCCTGTAGATGCTATCATTCATAAAAGACTCATCATAGATTCACTCGATGTTGATTTTCCAAAGGTCGAAAAGGAACTTAATTATAAAAATACCTTATCCTTTATCAGACAGAGGAGATCAATCAGATATTTTAATAAGAAGAAGGTTACTAATGAACAGATTAGCCAGTTAATAGAGCTGGGTAGGTTTGCGCCTACTGGGCATAATGCTCGAAAAGTAGCTTATACTATTGTTAAAGAAAGAGAACAAATTGAAGACATATTAAATGAAATGATTTTGTTCTTTAAGGAATTACAAAAGAAAGTTAGTAGTCCTTTATGGACTATTCTAGCAGTGCTTGCTGGTAAAAGAAAATCCTTTAATCAGATTAAAAGGAATATGTATAGAATTAATAGCCATGTCAATCATTGGGATAAAGGGATTGACAAGGTTTTTCATAATGCGTCAACTTTGATTCTAATTCATGCTCCAAAAAAAACTCCTGCTCCCGTAGAAGATTGTAACATAGCTGCTCAGAATATATTGCTTGGAGCACCAAGTTTAGGATTAGGGGGAACGTTCATAGGCTATTTAGTTCATAGTTGGAAACGGTCCAAGAAAATTAAAGAGATGCTAAATCTTCCAAATTCTCATGGTTTACACGCTTGTTTAGCTATAGGCTATCCAAAGAATAAATTCAAGCGATATGTTCCTAGACCGGAACCTAAAGTAGAAGTTTGGGGAGAAAAATAATTTTTCCTCTTATTTATAACGTTTAATGAAGTCTAATATATTAACTATAATAGAAGGATCTGATGATGTATTAAACTCATTTTCTTCTGCAATTCCATCTTTGCTTTTGATAATAATTGTTAAAATGTTATTTTCATTTACATAATAAGAATCTATTGTAAAAATTGGTCTAGCATAAATCTGCTTTCCAGGCATTTGAACAAAGATTCTCTCCTCTGTTATCCACAAAATACCATCATTTCCATATGCAACTCCAGATGCAGAAGGGACATTATCTATGTATAGAATCTTCTCTTCTCTTGATAATTCCGACATA
Source organism: Candidatus Heimdallarchaeota archaeon (assembly GCA_023705945.1). Lineage (GTDB taxonomy): Archaea > Asgardarchaeota > Heimdallarchaeia > Heimdallarchaeales > Heimdallarchaeaceae > UBA460. The sequence continues at coordinate 3,431 of BPTM01000026.1, read as the reverse complement.
TCATTTGTAATAGACCTGTTTATCGGTGTTATTGCGAAGAGGACGTCAATTATTCTTGAGAATATTGGTTCTTCAATTGCTAAATATTGCACCCTTGATTCTTTTTCAATTAGAAGGATAGTGTTCCTATTGGTTATACCTAGCACAAGATTATCTTCTCCTCCTACAATGATGTGATTATTTATTCTTCCTTTAAAGAATCTAGCATACAGATTAGTATCTTCATCGCCTGGTTGTTCAAAAATATAGCTGAAATCACCTGCTTCAAATTTATCTGCATCACTCTTAATAGTATAATTGCCAATTGAAGAATACCCATACTCCGAGCTAGGACCTGCTGAATCATATATTTTTTCTAAAGATTTAGCTAAGTCTTTAAACTGATCCAACCAAGAAGAAAGCTTTTCCATCGGTTGATGTGCGAAGTAAATTGTAGGGGAAGTAGTCTTTTTCTTGCTTTGAACTCTTTTTTTATCTTTGTCTCCTGCCTTACCTACAAACCCCTTATCGTATAAGTCATCTAGGACACCATAAATTTTCGACTGAGGTATATTAGATTCCCTAGCAATATCTGGAGCAGTTGCTTCACCTAGTTTTACTAATGCTAAATATGCTCTTGATGTATATTCTGTAAATCCAATTAGTTTTAATTTATCAAGTATGTGTGGAGTCTTACTCATCGTCATTATAATGTGAAAGGAAACCTTTATAAATGTTACCACTCCCGTAGTAAATAGATAAGTTACCACTGCGGTGGTATAACAAATAGGTGAAAAAAAATGGTAAATAAAGGCGTAAAATATCTGAATGGACTGGCAATAGTCTCAATAGTCTTCATACTATTATCAGGAATTCCATTAGGGATTTTAACTGGTATAGCTATCTCAACTGGTGGAACATATTCCAGCCAAGACACTAGTGTCGCTGCAGGTTCAAATGAAACTATAATGTTAGATGCATATGGATACAATAGGATATTTCTTGTTTATTGGATTTCAGGCGATTCTTCTGATTTTAGTGTATATGTGATGACCGATGATGAGTATATAACATGGCAAAATACATCTGATAGCATTCCAACTAACATACAATTTAGTTCTAGTAGTGAAGAATTGTATAGATTACTACCTCGCTCAGGGGATCACTATGTTCATATTGTAAATGACGGTTCTTCTGCTTTATACTATACATCTCACTTTGCTTCAGCATCAATAGGACTAGTAATAGCTGGTAGTATCTTAGCAGTCATATTCGCATTCTTTATGGCGATAATGATTTTAAATACAATCGGTTATTTCATCAAGTATCTAATAATTTGGCCCATCACTGGTGCAGGTAAATATTCTTCAAACGGTTATAGTTCAAAGAAACTCGATAGCTATGAGAGGAAGAAAGACAGATATGATTATCAATATGTAACAGCTGTTCAACCAACTTCCCCCAGTACAAAAGCAACCCATAAAACCACAACTGCTGCTGTAACAAAAACAGTTACACCTACTCCAATCTCTGCACTAAGGGCTAAAGTTCCTGCTGCAAATGCAATTGGCAACTATATTGTTGCTGGTCAAACTAAGAGATACAATAACAAAAGTGACATTATCAATAAGATCAATAGATTTTGGGATTACACTAGCATTCCTGAAAGAGTATTAGGTCTGATAGCAATATTCTTCTTCGTTCTAGGTATAGTAACAACTGCCTGGTTCCTTATTGTAGTCATGCCTGTTACCTTACTAGGTATAGCATCAATAGTATTCTTTGCTAATAAAAATACAACTGAAAAGCTGATTAGAACAGTTGAAAGTTATCAAGCTATCTACATCCGTGATGCTGCTCGAATACTAAACACCTCTTCTGATTTACTAAAGATGAACACATGGAAAATTATTCGTTTAGGACTAGCTCCAATAGGTTTTGATACTGAAAATGGTATTCTATTTGATGTCACCAAAGTTGACCCCTCCAAGAAAGAAAAACTATCCCCAGCTGCTGAAACTATCCATCAACAATTAGTAGCTGAAGTAGACAAAACAGAGGAGAAAAAGGAGGACAAAGTTGTTTCTACCAAAGAAATAAAATGCCCCTTCTGTGATGGTGATAACCCTCCTGATTCCCTCTTCTGTATCAAATGTGGTGCATCCTTAAAACCAGCAAAATAATCCCCCTCTTTTTTCTTTTTTCTTATCTTCTATTTTATTACAGTTTCTACCAAAAATAAAATAAAGAAGAAAAAGTTAGTTATCTAACAATTTCATTAGGGCATTTAGGTGGTTCTGTAACTTCTTTGTCTAAAGTAATGGGTTTTAAGAATGTTTGATCGTTCAGAACACCTTTCACATTATAAAACCTATACCACATTTGATTTTTCATCTTCTCAATAATTTCTTTTTGAATGAATTCTAGTTTCTTGATTTTATTAGCCATAAGATCATTATATTCTGGAGAATCTTTACCTTGCTTAAAAAGATAATATTTTGCTAAATCTCCGTCAAGAATGTTTTGTTTAATTCCCCCTAACCATTGTTCAAATTCTTGTTTTTCGCTACTTGACATTAAGTTCATATTTGGAGGAACATAAGTAACTGCATAGCCTCTAGCTTTATCTCCTTCACCCCAACAAGCAATATCATATCCTACATCGTCAATTTCACTATCAAATAAATTTCTAGTACCTTTGCTTGAAACCCCTATACAAATATAAGTAGTTTTTTTGCATTGAGAACGTTGGTACACATGGTCATGACCGAAGAGAGCTACATTTATTCCAAATGCATCAAATAGTGGTGTTAATGTTTTTTGAGCAAAATCATCAGAATTATTTTTTGTTATTCCATACATGCCAAGTGAGAAAATTGCTGAATGAAGATGGACAATACAAAATTGTGGTCCTTTACCTACTGCTCTATTATCCCTCCATTCTTTAAGAACATTGTACAACCACTTCCATTGCCTACACTCACAATCTATTCGTTCATTCCCCCAATTCAATCCAATAGAATCTAAATGTATCATTAATACATTACCTTCAACATGAGAATAGTAAGCTCCACCTTGTTTTTTAGGCGTTTGGACAAACATGTGAAAATGCTTTTGAGTTGGTGTTTTAGTACCAAACCATGATCCTCTACCTATTCCACCATTGAAATACCCATGATTTCCTAAGGTTGGGAAAAAGGGTATTCTTGCTAGATTATCACTCCCACATGCGAAAAGATCAGCCCAATATTCATGATAAGAAGCATTTTCTACATTATCTCCGCAGGTAGCAAAAGCTTGATAACCTTTGTTGAATGTATAATCCAGTTCATTAAGGTGTATGTGGCTCATTAGTATGTCTAGCTTCTCTGTAGTTCTAGGTTTACACCTTCGAACTTTTCCTCTCTTGAATTTAGCTTTGTTACCCGCATGGATATCTGAAACAGAAACAT
>BPTM01000025.1 GCA_023705945.1 Candidatus Heimdallarchaeota archaeon | reverse complement strand
AATAGCTCGCTGTTTTTTCAATAATTCAATATCATTATACAATTCTTCAAATTGAGAAAGGAAGAATTTAAGCTTATTCAAATCATATTCTGGTAGTTGTTTCTGACTCATATTGTTCAACTCTGATAGTTTAGAGGGATGAACAACAAGAAGGGTAAGAACACTTTAGAATCTAAAAAGGCCAAAGACCAAACACACAGCATTCATGCTGATAAAAGCAAACTAACAAAAGATAATGACTACTGCAATACTTTCTGTTCCACAAATATGAATAAGCAAGAGTGTATGAATACTAAAATGATCGCTCAACTTGCTTGTTCTATATTGGTTAAGGAATTCTCTGACTATGAAATTGAACAAGCCATCCTAGGTACTTTCTCTACAACTATCGAAGATCTGTTGAAACAAATTTTATCTTCTAAAAAGTTAGATTATAACGATAAGGTTCTTCGCTGTGCACAAAGAGAGTTGGCTAATAGTCTGATGAATAAGAACGTGTCATAAAATTTCCTTGGGGTTTATAATATTAAGACTCAACTAGTTTTTGATAGGTGAGAATTACGCAATAATTCCCCTGTGGGTTGCTAATTCTTCGCTTATCACAAAAAAAGAAAAAGGAGTGAAGAAAAAAGAGAGTTAGTTCCTTTGAAATCTTTTCGAATTCCTGAAGCAATTATACACGTAGTACAATCAATGGTTCCTCTACTGGTTTTAAAGAATAGACTAGAAGAGGAACCATTGGTTTAAGCTAATTCGATTATGGTTTCAGTGTTTATTTAACACTTACAATTTCTGAAGGTAAAAATCATGAAAGTTGAAGAAATAAGTAAACAAAAGGAATTAACAAATCAAAACAAGAAATATGGAAAACATGAAGAAGTCAAAAGCACTTCTCAAGCACCATCAGTTACTTATTACGAGAGTGTTTCTCTTAGAATCAAGACGGAATTGATGACTGCTGAAAAGTGCGACAGGTTGCGAAGAATAACCGAAAGAGACACAAGAATCATCAGAGACTATCTCAGAATCATCAAACACAACGAGGAAAAACAATTCCAAGAAGATGGTGAAATCAAAAAGTTAATCCAAAAGGATGGTAAAATTAACAAATCTTTGTTGATTAGACTGACATTAACCACTTCAAGAAAAACGAAGAACAAAGCAAGAACATCTGTTCCTCATGATCTAAAGAAACGCTATCCTCGATGTTCCCATGGTGAATTCAACGAATGTACAAACAGAGCTATTTGGACTTATGAAAACTGGAAAGCACAACAAGATTTTTCCAAAAAAGAATTGAGTAGGCCAGGATATAAGAAGAAAAACCCTAGAACTTTGTTCATTGGTACAAAATACATGAATACTTTTCAGGTTCATCCTGAACCAGAAAATTCCATTGCTAAACTTTGGTTAGTTTTACGGGATTCTCTTGATTCTAAACGTTCTGGTAGAAAATGGCATAAAAGACTTAAGCTACCTTTAGCTTACTCGCCTTATCACGAAAAGAAGATGAAACTAGAGAACATCAAAACAGTAGAACTAGTATATGAATCCAAGGAACAACAGTGGTGGGCGCATTTTACCCTCCAGTATTCTGTTACCAGATATCAATCAACCCTTCCACCTGCAGTGTTAGGAGTAGATCTGGGAATAAAGAAGACAGCTGTTGCAGCCTTACTTACCCCAACAGGCAAAGTAATCATGGATGAACTCTGCTTCATTGTCAATAAGGAGAGACAGGCGAAAATATGGCAACTAGAAGACCAGATTAAAGATACTCAAAGGAAATTGGATAAAAGCAAAAACAATGGTCAACATACAAAACAGCTTAATGTCAAGCTCTATAGACTACGTAGAAGACTTCGTTCTGTTATAGAACAAGAACTGGGGTTTGCTGTTAACCAGCTAGTTGGTTTCATCACCCAGTTGAAGAAACACTATAATATGTTTATATCTGTTGGCTATCCCAAGAACATTCGAAATAGCTACCCTATAGGTCGTGGAAACAAAGCCCATAGAAGACGACTACATAAATGGTGTTATCGTCTTTTCATTACTAAGCTGAAGCACAGTCTTACTAAATATGGATTTGAACCTCATCGAGTGGTAGCTGTTAATGAAAGTTGGACCTCTAAGACATGTTCAAAATGTAATTCCAAGAATACTACCCGTACAGGACAAGGAAAGTTTAATTGCCACAATTGCAACTATGAACTAGATGCTGATCTGAACGGAGCAAAGAACATAGGGAAGAGGTTGATTCGATATGGGTTGAAACCAAAGCTCAATTACATATTTGATATATTAACAAATGAATGCCACACGCTACTACACTACAAGTGTTTCCAGCCCTTAAGCCAATGGCTTAAGTGATTCTGTGAAGAATACATCGTTTAGAAACATTCGATGTGCAAGGTCGAGAATCTGTCATCTCACTAGTTTGATTGATTCGGTAATGAGTGCCCTCTACCAGGAGATGAATCCTTTGAACAGATTTGCAGCATTGTATGTTTCTGTTCCAGAGACTGGTACTGTATTCAATGAATTGTAAATATTTCATTTTTATACAGTTTTGTTCTTTGCCTACCCTTTGCTACGCCAGTTTAGGATGAGTCCTGAAAGAATCTTCTTTGAAATCTCAAGTTTTTAAAGAGAGAAACTAACTCATGCCTCCTTTGGTCTCAATACTTCTTCTGTAAATACCTATTTCCAACATCTTTTTCTCCTTTTTTCTTTTTTTACTCATCCTCGTTTTCGTCATCCTTTTCTTTCTTTTCATTTTTCATCAATTTCCTCTTTTTTTCTGCTTTGTTAACAAATGTCTTAACATGTCTAAGTTTTTCATCATTCATGGTTTTCTCCAGCTCTTCAAGCCGTCTTTCCAGTCTTGTAAAATCCCTCGCTTGAGAATCTTCTCTCTCTCGTCTAGATATTTCTGCTTCAACTGTATAGAGAAGTATCATTTCTTGAAAAACTTCGAATAGTTGATCAGTTCTAAATATATCTTTTAGATGTTTCCAATGCTTAGGACTTGCTATGTTCTTCTTCTCCATTGTAGATGATTTAACAGATAGATCCTCTGCTGAAATTTTTAGACCTTTCTTCTTCGCAAGTTCCATATAGTCTTCAACCTTAGTTTCTATTTTTGGTGTAGTATCATTATCAGATTGAGCTAACTTTTCTCTAACTACAATGTCATACGGGATTTCTTCACCAGCTTTCTGTTTTCTGGAATCAAATTCTCTATCAACAGAAGGCATCAGCGCGCTTTCAAGTGCCGCAAGTAGAGGGTTATAATAGCTTCCATGATATCTAGACTGAATACCTGATTGTATCCGTTTAAGCTCATGAATTTCTAATTCCATTAGCTCTGAAGAACTGTATTTTCTAGAACGATCCTTAATTTGTTCATGCACAGCTGAAATTTCTTCAGGCACATTTTGATCTGTATAAGTCGATTTTACCATTTTTCTTTCCATATTATCTATTCTTCCTTTCAATTCTGTGATTCTTTTTGCCCGTTCCTCCAATTTATTATGATCCTCTTTTTTTCGCTCACGATATGCTTTTTTTCGTTCTGCGTTAGTTTCATATTTTCTTGGTCTTCCAGGGCTTTTCTTTTTTTCATCATTCATATTCATCACTTATTTTTGTCCCGAGACAATATTACGTTGTTTAGTCAACTATAAAACTATTTTTGTCCCGAGACAATATTATAGAATAAATTTAAGAAGAGAAGAACTAATCATCTTTTAGATTTATCAGTAAGATAGCTGAAATTCATTTGAATAAGGTGTAATAATGGGTAAGACTCTAAATCTATTAGGAAACATTCTCTGGGCTATTCTCGGAGGTCTTGAAACAGCAGTAGGATGGGCCGTAGGTGGAATCATTCTATGTATTACTATTATCGGAATTCCTTTTGGTCTTCAATGTATTAAAATGGCAGGTTTTGTCGTTTGGCCATTTGGTAGAGAAGTTAAACGCGATCAAAGTGGAGCAGGAAGATTCATTCTCAACTTGCTTTGGGTTATTATTATCGGATTGGTTCTTGCAATCTCGCATATAATAATGGGTATTGTTTTTGCAATAACAATAATTGGTATTCCTTTTGCAAAGCAGCATTTCAAAATGGTTGGGATTGCTTTCGCTCCATTTGGAACAACAATAGTTGATAAAAAATAAGGATTTACCCTCCATTCCTTTTTTTGGACACAATTTCTCATGATAGCTAAAATCTGGCTTAAATTGTGGAATAAAGTTTATAGGATAGGTACCTTAACAATACATTTGTCATGTTTGTACCTAAAGAAGGATTAAAACCATCAAAGGAAGTTTTAAAGAAATTTGGGGTTAAAGAAGGCTTACAATTAATGAATGGTGGTTTAAAGAGATGCTTTAAAGCAGGAGATATAGTGCTAAAGTATCTTCTAGACACAAGCGAGGAGGAGGCTAGTTGGTTACCCAATCTACTTAATTCAATAGAATCTAAGAAATTCCGAGTACAGAAGCACCTAAAATCTGGGGATGGCAGATACATTGAGGATGGATGGGTCGCATATTATTTTCTTTCGGGAAATCTTATCAAAGGTTGTCTACCTGAAAAAAGAAGAGTTCTGGAAGCTTTTCATAAGGAAATAAAAGATGTTCCTAGACCCCCACATCTCATGGAGGATAGAAAGGACCCTTGGGCTATTGCAGATAAGATGGTCTGGGATGAATTACCATTAAATTGCCATGAACGTATTCTAAAAGCTATTCAAGATCTTTTCAAGCAAAGAGCACCCCTTAGAGTTGTCAATCAGTTAATTCAAGGAGATCCAAGTAACATCTTGTTCAATGAAACAGAACCTCCTGCTCTCATTGATTTATCTTGGCATTGGAGACCAGCAGATTTTTCCCTAGCAGTTTTAGCAGCAGATAATCTACTCTGTTGGTGTAAAGAAGGGTGTGATTGTCTCCCACGAAATGAAGTTGTAGCAGTTTTTGAGGATGTTAAACATTTCAAACAATTACTTGTTAGAGCAGTTCTTAGAAGAGCTTTGGAGCTAGAAGGCTTAAGGAGATTTAATGAAAGATTTCTATATGAAATTGATAACCATGTTCCAACAATAAATTTTGTTTATGACTATGTATCTCAATCTTGAATGAGATAAAGATATAAAGAATAACTGAAAATATACCTTGGATGTCTTATGCAAGTTAAACTCACCAACATCTGTGATATTGAAACTGATGGAACTGAAGGCTTCATCCCCTCCAATGGTTTGTCGTTTCTAATTGAAACAGAGGATAAGAAAATTCTTTTCGATACAGGAGATAAAGGAAGTATATTAACCAATAATATGAGACTGTTAAACATTGATCCTAATTCCATTGATTTATTGGTTCTCAGCCACGGCCATTGGGATCACACCTTTGGTATAGAAGCGTTAGTTACAGCTAGAACCGAAAAGAACGAATTAGTTATTATTGGGCACCCTCATGCATTTGCAAAAAGAAGAGTTGCAAAATTAACACTTAGGGTTGCAGCTTTTTTAAAATACAGGTGGTATAATCTTGGTTTTCCCAATTTACCAGATGATGTGAAGGAAAAACTCTCCTTCCAACCGATAACAGAACCTTATGAGTTAATACCCGTTCTTAAAACCATTGGGGAAATATCTGAGTGGAAGGAAAAACCTAGTAAGATAGACAAATTGACTATTAAACTTGATAATAAATACGTCAAAGACGAACTTCTTGATGATCTCTCTTTAGTTTTAAAAACAAAAGAAGGTATTGTTGTTATTTGTGGATGTGGTCATGCAGGAGTTTTGAACATCTGTGCAAGAGCTAAAGAGCTCTATCCTGATGAGGAAATAAAATCAATAATTGGGGGAACACATCTAGTTGCTCTAAAAACGGATGAAGAATTGGATTATGTTGCAGATAAACTTGAGAAGGAGTATAACAAACCTTCACTATATTTCAGTCACTGCACAGGTAAACGAGCAATAAAGTACCTAACAAAGAGATTTGGAGAAGAAATAGTGAAATCCTTCAGAGTTGGAAATGAACTCATTTTTGATTGTTAAATTAAGGTAAGAGCTCTTTACAGAGCATTCTTTCTTTTTGGTTATTGTAATCATTTATTTACTCTTTAGTTATCACTTTGAGGTAATCTGAATCGACGAAATTTTCTCGCTTCTTCATTAATCGCCAACCATCAAAGAAATATATCAAATTTAGAACTAATAACAAGCTAGCTTGTATAATTAGAGCAATGTAAGCTCGACCTTCCAGTAAGTTAAAGAGATTTCCCCAGTGACTATAAATATCTCCATGTTTTATCTCTACAAACATTCTATCGAGTACAATAGTAAAGAGGATCAGAGGAAGCAATTGAAAAAGAAGTGCAAAGATAAATGGCTTTCCTTTTGCTTTTACCACTTTTTTATCATGTAGATACCCAGTGATGGTGAAAAATCTTGCTACGGACCAATAGGGTGCTGTAAAAATCATAATTAGTGAAAGAAGTATGATGACTCCAATAAGAACCCCTTCTATAATGTTTGGTGAGTAAGAAAAGGGTGAGAGCGCACCCGGATTGTTTTCAATAAATCTATTTTCAATGCCTGCCACAAAATTTGTAAGGTTCATAATAAGTAGAATTATGCAGCTAGGAATAAAAACCTTGGAAGCTTCAATGAGAGCAAAAAGCCATTTTCCTCGAGAGATCTTGTTTCTCGCTTCTGGTTCCATCCACTTTGCTACTATTTTATACTCATCAAGAAGAACATAGACTAAAGTATAGCATACAACAACAAAAACAAAGACTTTGAAGATATTTAGAAAGAAGAAGTAGAAATTAAAACTACTATTGAATATACTGAAGAGCAATATGTAAATGAATACAGTAAAATGCACTGATTGTAATCCTCTAAATCTCTGTTTTAAACCTTCCTTACTTCTAATGTGAGACCTAGTTCGTTTAGGTGATGCTAAGTCATCCATGTTTATCAACTTCTTTATCTTATTTTCAAAGTATTATGATTTGATTTTGTCTTATTGGCTTATAACAAAATCTTTCTTAGAGTTTCATCGCTGGATAGCTCACTCTGAGGGGGTAAACCACGTACCCTCCTACCCCGCCCACACTACGTTTAAGTAGTGCTTGCGGATCGCCTTTAAGTAAAATGTTGTAAGCAGCATTAACGTCAGCATTGATCAAGATACTTTTTGCAGAACGAAACTGTCCTCGATGCACTCTCTTTCCCTTATAGTTCACTTGTTTCTTGGGGAATTCATTGTCTAGAAAACTACATTTAGAGGTATAAGACTCTTCAATAGGTTCAATAGTTATCCCTTTCTCTTCTGCTTTATACTGGAGGAGTTTGAGGAGTTTGTCAAAGGGGACGATAACAAAGAGTTGGGTAGTCTTCTTTCTCAATCGTATTTGCTGTTTCCAGAGAGGGTTGTAACCGATATAGACAGTGTGTAATCCTCTTGTTTCCCAGAGGTCAACGAGGAATTTGCTAACTTTGTGTAACCAATCCTTCACCTTCCATCTCCAATGTTGACGGAGATGTAGGAAGCTTGAACCGTACTGTAATCTGTTCTTTTTACGTAACTGTTTCTGTTGCTGTGCTGTATATTGCTGTTGTAACTTTTTCACTTCTTTCAAATAATATTGTGTGAGGGACTTTATCCCTTTCCCCTCGTCCTTGATGACAATCGGACGCGATCCGATGTTATCCACGAAAGTCACGAGGTTGGTTAACCCTAAATCGATAGAACCTTTCTTTTTCTTCTTCTTTCTGATTGCTTTTGGAAGGTATTTGTGATAGACAAGCTCGAGGGTGTATCCTATCCCTCTTGGGATGACACGCACTTCTCGCAAGTCATCCTGAGCTGTTAAGCGAGTTTTGATAGTAAAGTTAACTTTTTTTGGTAACACCACCCATCCATTAACAATTCTCGCTTGTTGGTTGCTGAAGATAGCTATTGTCTCCCCTGTAGGTTTCTTGAAATATGGAGAGCGGGGACAACTAAGGAATTTGTTAGGTTGTCTCTTCCACTCTTTAAGCGCACGGAAGTAAGCTTTCCAGTTTCTTGTTAAGAGTTTTAGTGTATGTTGAGCTGTGTGAGCTGGTAAAATTTTGTAACACTGCTCTCCCTTCAGGAGTCTATCTAAGTCGTTGTAGAACAACAATTTGTTGTTTTTCTTCAACTCTTCTTTTATCAGAAAGTTTGCTCGATTATAGAGATTTTTCGTTTGATGACATAATTTGCTCAATTCTTTGTTTCTTCTTACTTCCATTATCTCTGTCCGCAAGACTTTGGTCATCATACTTTTCTCTAGCTTTCCCTATATAAACTCAGAAAAAAATAATAAGACAGCAAGACAAAATCATATCATAATTATTTTGTGATAGCCAAAAAAAAGAAAAGGGTTTAATCAGCAAACATATCAATAACGGTGATATCGAAAACAATAATCTAAAGGATGCCTGTTAGATGTCTAAAGTAAAAACTGTTGTTAACTTAGAAGAAATAGAAAAATTTCTTAAAGATAATTGGTCTTATTGAATCTCTACTTTAATGTCTGTTTCAATCTACAAGAAAAATATTAATCCTTAATGCAATATATTTTAATGAACGCTAAAAGAAATGAAGAAGGAAAATTAGCTCTCTGATTTAGATATTGCTTCATCAATTTTCATTATTTGTTTTTGTAAACTTTCTTTGCATTCTTTCAAGTGCCTAAGCTTTGTTTCTTCATCTTCATTTCCAGTAAATTCTCCACAATTATGATTTTTTCCTGTACAATCTTTGTTCATTTTTTTGGCCTCACTTTAGTTTTTGAAGTGTTATTACTTTAGATAGGAAAGTATTTATTAATAAGTGCTCACTAACGTTTCTTAGAGTAACTCTGACAATGTGAAGTAAATGAATAAAATCAAGGAGTATCCGACTATAGTAAAATGCACTCATGAACAAAATGGGTATCCCTGCTTCGTACCTGCACAGAGAATTTTGAATCTTATAGGCAAGAAATGGAGCATTCAAATAATCAACGTCTTATGTAATGGTAAAAAAGTTCGCTACATTAACCTTAGAAAACTACTTCATAGAGGATGGAAGAAGAACAAAATCAGTGATGCAACTCTTTCAGCTCGTTTGACAGAACTATCTGAGGAAGGCATTCTAATTCGTGATATTCATCCTGAGATTCCACCAAAAGTAGAATATTCTCTCTCCGAAAAAGGTGAAAAACTATCAGAAGCGCTTCAGCCTTTGATAGATTGGACAATAAAAGCATGTCATGAATAAAAGACCACACATTTCTTTATCACTATTAGGAGCAAACTTTTTTATCTTTCAAATCAGAGATATTTTGACTACAGATGAGTTTTGCAGAGAATTGTAAAGATGCGATTCTTAATGGAAACATAGAATTAGCAGAAAAACTTGCAAATGAAGCAATTGAAGAAAATATTGACATTAACATTGCAATTGATGCCTTTTCACTTGCTATAAGAAAAGCGGGTGATTTGTTTGAAGAAGGAGATTTCTTCTTGCCTGAACTAATGCGTAGTGCTGAAGCCATGAAAGGAGCAATGACAGTATTTAAACCAAAAATCATGGAAGACAAAGCAGATAGATCTCTTGGAAAAGTTATTATCGGAACAATTGAGGGGGACATACATGATATCGGAAAAACACTTGTTGCTGCTTTGATGTCAGCTGAAGGTTTTGAAGTATTTGATCTTGGAGCAGATGTTTCTGTGGGTAAATTTATCGAAAAAGCTGAAGAAGTAGGAGCAAAAATCATTTGTATTTCAGCCCTTTTAACTACAACTATGGTTGGTCAGAAAAAGCTTATTGACCAATTAAAAGAAAGAAATATACGTGATAAGTACAAAGTGCTAATCGGTGGTGCTCCCGTTTCTAAAAAATGGGTTGAAGAAATAGGCGCAGATGGTAGCGCTGAAAGTGCTGTTAGTGCTGTCAAACTAGCCAGAAAACTATTGGAGTAGAGGGAGGTATTAATCTGAGCTTAAAGAAACCAATTCTTGAATTAGTCGCAGAACGTTTTGTAATTCTCGATGGAGCAATGGGTTCAAGGCTCATAGATTTAGGTTTACAACCAGGAATACCACCAGAAAGCTGGAATATAACTCAACCTGAAAAAATAAAACAAATCCACTTAGAATATTTTAGTGCTGGTTCAGACATCGTACTAACCAACACATTCGGAGGTTCAAGATTAAAATTAGAAGCTCATGGACATGGAGATAAAGTCAAAGAGTATAATACAAGAGCTGTAGAAATAGCCAAAGAGATTTGTCCCCCGAATGGTTACATTGCTGGAGATATTGGTCCATCAGGAAAATTTCTACCACCTGTTGGTTCAATATCTGAACAGGAATTAATAGAAACTTTTACTGAGCAAACAACGATTCTTTCAGAAGCTGATGTAGACCTCTTTTTCATTGAAACCATGGTAGATCTCAAAGAAGCAGAGATAGCAGTTAAAGCTGCAAAGAGAGTTTCAAACATCCCTATTTTTGCATCGATAACTTACAAAAAAACCAAGCGGGGGTTCTTTACAATCATGGGCAATTCTATTGAACAATGCTCAGAAGTGTTAAAAGATGCAGGTGCTGATGCAATAGGCGCAAATTGCACTATAAGTAGTGAAGAGATGATAGATCTTATCCCCCTAATTGCAAATAGCACTGATCTCCCAATAATAGCAAAACCTAATGCAGGACAACCTCAATTAGTTGAAGGCAAAACTATCTATTTATCAAAACCTGAAGAATTTACTCGTGACATCCAACAAATGATAAAAAATGGAGCTGTAATTGTTGGAGGATGTTGTGGTTCAAATCCTAAGTTCATTAATGAGATATCAAATCAAATTAAGAGGGAGAAAAAGTGAAACTAATTGATAACATCCAAATTGAACTTGATGAAAGGGAAATTCTGAGACTGCTTAGCAGTAGTAAAGGAAATCGGAAGAGACAAAAAAAAGTATCCAACATTTTGCTTGAACAAATTCGTGAAACGACAATAGAATCACTGGAGATAATTCAACCCATGGGGATTTATGATGTCTTTGAGAGTGCATCACTAAAACCAGCTTTCCTTTTCAAAAAATCAGAAAAAACTGTTTTAGCAGTGTGTACAATTGGGAAGGCACTGGAAATAAGAGGTTCTCAATTCATTTCCAGAGGTGAATTATCCAAGGGAGTTATTATTGATGCTATAGCATCTCATGCAGCTGAAAAAACCGCAGAATGCGTAAATAGGATAATTCTAGAGAATTTAAAGGATGAAATTGCGGAAAAATTAGTTACCTCTAGATTTAGTCCTGGTTATTGTCAATGGGAATTAGACAAAGGTCAAGAAATGATATTTAATTTAGTAAGTACGGAGAAAATTGGTGTTTCGCTGAGTGATTCAAAAATGATGCATCCAATTAAATCAGTCTCTTTTGCAATTAACATAGGGGAAGAAATTGATCAAGAATTAGGAGAAAGAGGATGCGAAACCTGTGATATGGTTAATTGCGCTTATAGGAGAGTAAAAGACAACTGAAAAAGTATCTTAAATAGTTAAAGTTCTTCAAATAACACTTTTATTCTTCTATGAATAAGTAAGTATGAAGTTACGGAAAAGGAACACATTATGAGACCAATTATCAAGATTCTTGAGGAAGATATGAAAGAGAAAGTTGTTCTAGAAGCAATGGAAATATTAGAAGAAAGAGGATTCTTTGTTGAAAACAATGAAGCTGTAGATATATTACAGAATGCAGGTATCAATGTAGATACAGAGACTCAGAAAGCTTTCATCCCAAGAGACTTGGTAAAGAAATCTCTTAAAACAGCTCCTCAATCAATCTCCCTCTACAATCGAGAAGGAGATTTAGTATCAGAACTCGGGGGAGATAACATTTGTTTTGATCCTGGTTCAGCTGCACTAAATGTGTTAGACAAAGAAACTAATGAGATTAGAGCAGCAATTACAAAAGATTTCGTTGATTTTACCAAAGTAGTTGACCAACTAGAACACATTCATGCACAAAGTACAGCTATAACTTGTTCAGATGTTCCTGAAAAGATTAGTGATAGATATAGGTTATTAATAGCATTGATTTTCTCAAAGAAACCAGTAGTAA
>BPTM01000024.1 GCA_023705945.1 Candidatus Heimdallarchaeota archaeon | reverse complement strand
CTTTGAAAACACGTCTAGCAACATCATTCTTCTCAAAATCACCAAATAATGCTTCCAGAAAAGAAGTTTTTCCTGAGCCTGTTGTACCTAACACTGTTATCTTCTTCATAATTAAAGGTTCAACTAGTGTCATACCCAATGCTCCATTTTCACAATTAAGAATTAATAATTGATAAATCTTTTTTTTGTCCTAGTGTGAAAGCATTGAAAAATAGTTGTTACGACAAAAAGTAAATTGATTGTCTTGCATCTCTTAGATGAGCCCTCTGACTTATTACTCCCTTCTCTTTTAGGATGTTCAAAGCATTCCTAACGGTTCGGTTAGGTAGTCCAGTACTCTCAATTAACTCCTTTTGTGTCATTTCACCTTCAGTAACCAGTAATTTGAATACATATTTTGCTGCAGGAGGAACTCCTTCTAAATGTCTTAAATCTAATTCTACTAATCGGTTTCTTAGCTTAGCAAGTATGTTTTTTCTTGCTTGAAGCCTAATTATTTTTACATCAGCTGTAGTTTGCTTAATGCTTACGTCTTCTTCAAGTCTAACCCTTATTTGACCATCAATTATCGCTTCTAAGGGAGACCGAGATTTTAGGTTTGTTATCTTTACATCTGAATTTAATGGAACAACTACAGGGATATGATCTTTATTCAATGGGTTTACTGGAACTAGTAACAGTATCTCTGGATTACTGACAGCTATTGGTCCTCCAGACGAAAGAGCATATCCTGTGCTTCCTAAAGCGGTTGAAATAATCAGTCCATCTGCTCTTCCTCTGTAGAGTACATTATTATCGACAACTAGAGTATAATTCATTAACAGAGCAGAATCTTTTGGAAAGATAGCTATTTCATTTAATGCGGGTAAAGGATTCTTATTTCTGTTATCTTTGATCTCAACTCTATTGTAAGTATCAACTAGGAAGTTCTGAGAAAGTATCAAAGCTAGACTATCTCTAATGTTTGAAGGAGTAATTTCTGTAAAGAAGCTTATTCTTTCGGATGAAGCTGAGACAACAGGGATAGAATTTCGACTAAGGAAAATAGCTCTAAGAAATGTTCCTGTATCACCAACTGCAATTATCGTATCAATACCATTTTGTGCAAAAACCCGTAGTTGTCCTTCCCAATTATCTTCGTTTAATTCTCGATCTTCAATTTCCAAGATTTCAGTTTCAGGTTTTAGCTCTTTTATCATCTCCTTGATAGTGTAAGTATATTCAGTCGAATTCTTACCTTTCATTGAATATAGAGCTATTTTCATTGGGATAAACTCAGATAGTTGTGCAATGGTAAGAACTCATAAGATTATTTATGTGTATCCTCAAATTATGGATAGAGTCAGCTATTTTTTCACAAAGTAAAGCTGTTGTGAAAAATATGTATTGCACATACGTAAACAGCATTACAGCATATATCTAAGTGAATTTTGCATGAATTTAGAGAAATAAATAGGCAAATTTTGCTTCAACTTTTTTCACTTATTTTAAAATTATTATTTTAACGGGTAGAAACTCAAGTTCAATAACCCTCCATGTAATTTTGGCCACTAACAAATATTCTTTAAGTAGCTTCATACAGAATTGTTCCCGATTGTGATGGTTACAGTGGAAGAGGTCATAATTATACCAAGCCAAGATCAAGAAAAATTAAAAGAAGAAGTTGATCGTCTTTACTCCAAACTAGCTAAACTAGGCTGGACAAAAGAAGTCTGTGAAAGTATTGCACCGTTCACACTTAGAATTAATACAATTAAAAAAGAAAAAGGCATAAAAATTTTTGCTCATTCTTACCAAACAGCTGACATCATTTTTGGTGTAGCTGATGTTGTAGGCGACTCATTAGCTCTCGCAAAGAAAGCTACTGAGGTAGAAGAAGACACAATTCTACTCTGTGGAGTAGACTTCATGGCAGAAACCATGAAAATACTTAATCCTGAGAAAACTGTTTTTGTACCAGAACAGGGCAGAGATTGTACTTTAGCTGATTCAATTACAGGGGAAGATGTTAAAAGACTTAAAAAAGAATATCCAGGAGCACCGGTAATCTGTTATGTTAACACTAATGTAGGTGTAAAGGCTGAATCAGATATCTGTTGTACTTCAGCAAACGCAAGAAGAATTGTTGAACAACTTGAAGATGAAACAATAATCTTTGTTCCAGATGAGAATATGGGAAAGAACCTTGCTGAGCTTACAGGAAAAAACATTATCACTTTTCCTGGGTATTGTAGAACCCATCATGCACTTTCTGAAAATAGATTCAATACATTACAGGACGATGCTTCTGTCAAAACATTTGCACATTTAGAATGTAAACCAGAAATCATTCAAAAGGTGGATTTTGCTGGTGGAACAGGTGATATGCATAGATACGTTAAGAAGGTAAAACCTGGAGAAAAAGTCCTATTTCTAACTGAACAAGGCTTTATCGACCGAATGAAGATTGAGTTTCCAGATATTGAATTCGTAAATAGTAATATGATCTGTATAAGCATGAAAAGAAATGATCTTCCAACCATATTGAAAGCAATAGAAAATCCTACATCGGAAAATATAATTGAACTCGATGAAAAGGTTAGGAAGAAGGCATTTAAAGCTGTAAACAATATGCTAAAATACTAATTCCTCGAGTTTGTTACGAATGATACCTCAAGTTTTAGTTGACGAAGACATCAAGAAATGGTTAACAATTGATGTACCTTACTGGGACGTAACGACCAACCTCATCCCCAATAGTAATGCTAAAGGGAAAATTTATGCAAAGCAAGATGGCATTATTGCTGGATTACCATTTGTTAAGAGAGTTTTTGAAATTATTGGAACAGAATTTGAAGCTCGTGTTGAAGAAGGAGCAAGAGTTTCTAAGAAAACAACCATAGCTTTGGTAAAAGGAGATATTCACAATCTACTTCAAGCTGAAAGGTTAGCTTTGAATATACTTGGTAGAATGTCAGGAATAGCAACTCAAACAGATCTAATGATTCAAGTAGCATGCAAAAATAATGAAAATATCAGAATATGTGCAACAAGAAAAACTGTTCCAGGCTTAAGTAAATATGATAAATATGCTGTTATCATTGGAGGAGGAGACACACATAGATTTAATTTGTCCGATATGGTTCTTCTCAAAGAAAATCATCTGAGGATGTTCAGTTCCATCTCTGAAGCAGTAACTAAAGCTAAAGAAACTATTAGTTTCAGTAAAAAAATAGAGGTTGAAGTTCAGAATGAAGAACAAGCAATTGAAGCTAAGATCGGAAGAGCACACGTCTGAACTCCAGTCACGTGAAACGATCTC
>BPTM01000023.1 GCA_023705945.1 Candidatus Heimdallarchaeota archaeon | reverse complement strand
AGAGAAGAAAAGAAATTGAGGAGAATTATTACAAAGTGAGATTATGAATAGCATATCAAGAGAATACTACTGGAAGCTCTGGGAAAAATGAAATAAACAGAAACAACAATTTTCCTGAAAAACTAGATGAGGACCTAAATAGTTGCCTAGAGAATATACAGTGATTGTATAAGAATATTTTTCAGTAATGTTTTTAAAATCGTTTGCATTATAAGAGATGGTGTACTATGACTAATTATTTTACAAAACTAGGAAAAGAAATGGTTCAAAAATGGTGGTTACTTGCAATAATGGCTGTTTTATTAATAGCTGGAATTGTATCCCTTTGCTTGGGTATATCGTATATAAATGATTTAAGCAAACCTGAAGCCTTAGTAAGTGGACTAATGACTTCTAGCGTTATTGAACTGCTCATATCGGTTATAATTTTTGTTATTTTCTGCGTAAAAGCTGGAAAAAATAAAGAAATCTAATGTACGAACAAAAAACCATTGTAAATAAGAACTTTTTTTTTTGAATACTTCAATAAGATTACTGAAAACAAGGTGATCGATCTAATTAGGAATAATACTTCTACTTTCTCTTACTTGTCTAAACTTTTGAGTAGTTTGGAATAATTTTTGGATTTAGTCACTAACTCAATAATACCTAGCATTTGAAGAACAGATGTAATCTCTCCTAAAGAAAGATTTTCTACTATTTGAACAAATTCTTCTGATTTTTCCCCGAATAGTATTGATGATATTTTCTCTAAACTATTTTCCATTAATCCAGTAAACTCCTCTAGAACATTTTTACTTGGTTCAGGAACGTCATAGATTAATCCTAAAAGTTGAGTCATACTCTCAATACATTTAGTATCATTACAGAGCATTTTTTCATAAAATTTATCCACAAAGAAGAATTTAGCTGTACGAGCAAAGAGTTTTTCTGTCATTGGTTTGTCTAGAGCTACTCGCTTACCAATTGTAACAACAAAATCAGCATCAATCATATGTTGTATGTATCTATATAATGATTTACCAGAACGCTTCTGTTTCTCAACAATTTCCTTAAGCTCTTTTTTGGTTTGAACACCTTTTTTTCTTGCCTGTTTCTCTATAATCTTCGTATAATCCTCGTCTATCTCCTTGACAGTCTTGTATCCTTCTCTCAAAGCCATAAATATAGGATAGTAAACAGGATTAGACATAAGTTGCAATTTCTTTTCATCTGAGATTAACATTACAGGTTGTTGTTTGAAATCAGGATCAATCACATCTTGAGTCTTCATAGATAATACCATCTTTGCCTCTGCTCGTCAATATTAAAGCGTTCACATGTACTAATAAACATTCTCATGAGACAAGAATGCTTATAAGTGTTCATAAGAAACTTTCTCAATGCTTGAGAAAGCAAAAGAAAAAACAATTTAGGTGTTATAGATGGAATTTAAAATATACGAAGAATCTAGGTTAAAAGAGCTAGGAGAATTAGTAAACGACGTAATAAAGGAGTGGGTGAGAGACCCATGGTATCCAACAATGAAACAACTAAAGGAAGCTTATACCTCAAACGAAAATTTCACTCCAGAGACACGTCATTTCTTATATGATGGCGATAAACTGGTTGCATTTCTAAGCAGTGCTATGGAAGAGGAAGTTGAAGGAGTACAATGGGGTTCAATACACATGCCCTTTATAAGAAAAGATTACGAAGAGGTTGAAAAGAAGTTATATGATAAAACAATTGGATTACTTAAATCCAAAGGTGCAAAAGCAATACGTGCAAATTCTAGACAAGAACATGGATACATTCCCGATTTATTAGGAAAATGGGGATTTGAGAAAAAAGAAGAAACTGGTAGAAGAGCTATTCTCTCTTCCAGTGAACACGCGGTTCCAGCATACGATAAACCAGATTATATAAAGGAAATTAATCTTAATGAAGATGAAGGATTGAGCACATTCAAGGAAGTGTATCTCAAAGCTAGAAAAGAGGTTAAATCAGAAGACTTCGATAACACTATGAAACTATTCCGAGAGAAAGATTTGACTATTTCTTGTATAATTGCTAAAAAAGATGAAGTCCTATCCTATGGTTTACTCTACAAGGGTGATTTACCAGAAAGATCATTCATGTCTTCGATACCTATTTTCAATAAGGAGCATAACTATGTTCTGAAAGATATAGTAAACTATCTGGTCAATAAAGCGTTCAAGGCTGGATATAAAGAAATCTATCATCAGTTAATCGATGAAGAAAAAGAGAAGATGTATAGTGAAATGGGAATAGAATTTACTCCAAGCTATAGATACGAACTGAAACTTGATTAGAGAAGAAATAATTCTTCTTTTCTTATTTTTTTACTTGAATAGTAGATTAAACTTATTAGGCAATTAAGTCTATTTAGGATTTCAGATGGATTCTAAAGAGATTGAGAAAGTTCTAATAAAATGGTTCAAATTGAAACCAAAATACTGTGATATTGAAATTGCAGGACAAATTCTTGGAGGGAGACATGGTGAATGTCTTCAAGATCCTGTGAGTTTTATTATAGCTAAAGATATCTTACGAATCAATTTTCACA
Organism: Candidatus Heimdallarchaeota archaeon; assembly: GCA_023705945.1. Lineage (GTDB taxonomy): Archaea > Asgardarchaeota > Heimdallarchaeia > Heimdallarchaeales > Heimdallarchaeaceae > UBA460. The sequence goes on along the minus strand of BPTM01000023.1, from coordinate 2,892 downwards.
CCTATGAAATGTTAACTATAACCAAGCCTGATGGAGTAAGATTAATGGAAAATTATGCTCTGGTTGTACGTTCAGCTGAAGAAGTTAGATTTGGTCATTATTCTTATGGGGACAAAATAAAATCAGATAATTGGTTGGAGCATATTTATCAGGTTAAGGAGGGATATATCCAATACAGAATGATACCAGACAGGGAATGGGTTGAAGAAACGATAGAATTTGATGGAAAATATCTAGTTTATATCAGTTTCCCAAAAATATGAGAAAGAATTTGTAATGAGGTTCGCAATTTTATCTCATTAAACTATATTTGAAATTTGATTAATTAGCAGCCCAAATTCCTTAGATATATAAATAACTACCACAAATTGTGACCTTAATTTGTGATTTACTCTTTTAATAATATAATATAAATAAAATTAATGACTTCTCCAAGATACGTTCCTACAAAACAAGATTTCAGAAATTATTTACAATTCTATGCCGGTCAAATGGTTTCTATGCTTGGTTCAAGTATAGTCAGTTTCACAATAGTTTGGTATATCACAATTACTTATAGTGATCCTATTTATCTTGCAATTGCTTATTTTTGTTCGGTGGGAATACAAGTATTAGTTCAACCACTGGGGGGTATAATAGCTGATAGGTTCAATCGAAAGAAAGTAATTTTCATAGCAGATAGTTTGATAGCTGTAGGAACTTTGATGTATATCTTGTTATTTACTTTTGAAACTCAACTGGATAAGATGCTACTGTTATACATAGTTCTGGGGATAGTTTGTTTCAGAGCTTTTGTTAGTTCATTCCAATGGCCAGCTACAGCTGCTATTATCCCGTTAATGGTACCAAAAGAACAATTAGCTAGACTTAATGGCATAAGACACATATCGTGGGGAGCAATCAACATAATAGGTCCAGCAGTAGGAGCAGTTCTTTATGCTCTTTGGCCTATGAACACAATAATACTTATTGATACAGTAACATATTTCATTGCATTAGTTCCACTGTTTCTACTAAAAATTCCCTCGATGAAGAAAGAAGAAGATGAGGTAAAGAAAAAAGAACCTAAAGCTTCTTTCGGATCTGAATTCAAGGAAGGAGTGAGATTTCTAAAGGTTACTAAAGGACTTTTTGCATTATTTCTTATTGCTACTTTTATCAACTTCTTTGAACAACCCTTATGGGTTTTGAGACCAATCTTTGTAGAATCTTATCACTTGGGATCAGAAACGGATTTGGCGTGGATTATAGGTATAGGTCAAGTTGGAATGTTCATCTCAGGTACAATTGTCATTCTTAAGAAAACTTGGAAAAATAAGACGCGAATACTAATGATAGCGCTATATGTACAGGTAGTGGGATATTTAGTGCATTCTCTAGCTCCAAAGGGGGAGATATGGATGATGTGTTTAGGTGCACTAATTATGGGTTTTACTTTTCCATTCACCAACACGATGTTAAATACAATAGCACAGATATTGGTTCCTCCCGAAATGCAAGGAAGAGTATCATCTATTCTCTCAACTATGTGTATGGCCTTCTCACCAATTGGGATAATTATTTCAGGACCATTAGCTAAAGCAATCGGTTATGTTCCTCTTTTTGTAGGAGGAATTGTTATGGGAACGGTTAGTATAACTGTTATATGGTTAACATCTAAAATGAGACATATTGATCCAATAGTAGAGGATTTAGAAGAAAAAGAGAGAGACCATAGGAAAATGGAGAAAGAACTCAGTAGCATTAAGATTGATAAGATAAAGGATGAAACTCCTACACCAGTTCTTTCAGACTGACAGGAGTTCTTTTATCCAAGCATGAGTTATTCGTTTCCATCCTTTAACGAAACGGTGTTTCTCATATAACCTTAGAGCAGCTTCGTTAGCAATATCTACGACAAGACTCATAGTTTTGTATCCCTGTTTCTTGAGTGTAACAATAGTATGGTGTAATAATTTAGATCCTAGTTGACGTCCTCTATATACAGGAATGACACCCATAATCCACAGATGACCATTCCCTTCTCCATGGGTAGGTTTAACGAGTGTAAAACCTATAAGTTTGGTTCCTTCAACAAGTACTACAGATGCTTCATCTATCATTTGATCTTCCTTATCAAAATGTTCTTTGAAATATTCTTCTCTTTCTTCATCTGTTTCAGAAAGAAAATTCCTATCACCACTTTGACTGAAAGATTCATAGAAACAAGAATAAAGGTCGCTATCACTAGCATCTTGCAATAGTTGAATATCTATCCCTTCTGAGAATTCCACTTGAGAATATTCTTGCTCTGCTAGATTAAGAGACATGAAAACAATTTCATCCTCTTCCTTGAGATTGACTTGAGAATATATAGATGGATCAACAAGATATTCCTTTAGGTTATCCTTCTTATTGTAAGCTACTTCTATTCTTGTGTGATTATTTCGCGAGGCATATGTTATGCATTCAGTGAGTAGTAGTTTGGTTATTTCCGATCTATCGGGTTCATCAAGTGAGACATGAGGGTGTCCCCCTAACGCCCATGGATTAATCTCTAACTTCTTCGAATCATGTACAAAGAGAAGTAGCCATCCTACCAATTTTTCCTCTTTGTAAGCTTTCACTATCATGGGAACTTCGTCATATCTTAGATTCTTTATCCAATTACTCAATCCTTCAATAGAAGTATTGATTTCAGGTCTAGTAATTTTCCAAATCTCATTTGTTAAAGTAGCTAATTCTAGAACATCTAATTGTTCCTTGTGTGTATTAATTTTAATTTGTATATTTTTCTTGTGTTTATTACTTCTATTTATGTTTTCAATTAATTAAGTGTTAGTCGTAAAAGTAAACGACATCATTGTTGTATTATAGATTGAAGAGAAGAAGTAACTAGCACACGAATTAAAT
>BPTM01000022.1 GCA_023705945.1 Candidatus Heimdallarchaeota archaeon | reverse complement strand
ACCACCGAGATCTACACTCTTTCCCTACACGACGCTCTTCCGATCTCGGTAAATTTTGTAGTAAAGTATCATTAACAAGCAAAATTGTTCCAAAGATACACTGAGAGAAATTCTGGCATTAGCTGCTATCCTAGGTGGTGTTCAACTTATAAATTCGTGTAGGATATTATTTTAAATAAAGAAATAATTAGATAAATTGGGATTAATGACTTGGTAGAAGAAACTAAAGAAACAAAAAAGACAAATGAAACTAGAGCTGATCAAACTGAAAAAGGGCAAACCTCCTTTCATAAGTTTTTAAAGAAATATAGCATAATGTTATCGATTCTAATTATATTCTACGCAGTTGCTATTACTTTGTGGCTTGTATTAGACCAAATCTTCTATTTACTCAATTTCATGATAATTGGTACATCTATCGGTTTAGGGTTAGGATTATGGCCTGTTTTACAAAAAAGCAAGAAACATATTGCCAGAAAAATAAGTCAAGTTCTTGTTGGTAGTTACATGTTCATAGGGTTAGGTTTTGGAGTAGTTTACCTTATTTGGGGATACCTCGAACCAGAAAATATGCAACTAGAAGGTTTTTGGTTCTGGATACTTACAGGAACATTTGCTGCAGGAGTAATTCATTATTCAATAGCAAAAATCTTTGGAACAACACTATTTGGTAGAGGGTGGTGTGGATGGTCATGCTGGACAGCAGCTGTTCTAGATTTACTTCCTTGGAAAAAGAGTCCAGGTCGAAAGAAGGGGTGGGGTTATCTACGTTACGTTCACTTTGCTCTTAGTACAATTCTTGTTTTTGTTTTAGTATTTATCTTTAATTATACACTTTCAACAACCAGAGGAGTAGTAGATTTTACTGGTTTTTATACCTCTCAAGGTGGAGAACATCTAAAATCCTCTTTATACCAGATCCATGAATTTTGGTGGTTTCTAATTGGGAACTTGATTTACTATACTTCATCAATTGTTCTGGCAGCTATTCTCAAAGATAACCGAGCCTTCTGCAAATATGTTTGTCCAATTGCGCCATTAATGAAAGTAGGTGCAAGAGCATCAATTATGAAAATCGCTGTTGACACAGAAAAATGTATTCAGTGTGGTGCTTGTGAAAGAGCATGTCCTATGGATATTAAAATCTTGGAATATACAGACAAAGGCTCTAGAGTTACTTCCGCAGAATGTATCCAGTGCATGGAATGTATTACAGTATGCCCAACATCTGCAATTAATATTTCATATAGATTTGATATTGGCTTCAAAGAATATCTAGCAGTACAAGAAACTAGCTGAAATCTCCACATTATGTAACTTTAACTTATTTATGAGGAAAGTTTTTAGAATATTCTTTATAATGTAAGAATTGGTTGTACTACAATGAAAAGAATAAGAATTTTATTTTTAGTTAATTTTTTAATACTCTTAATTGGATTCTTACCCTCCTCACTGAATGTTACTTCCTTATCTAATAATATTAGTTTTAACGATGACCTTATTCTAGATGATTTATCTTCTTGGTGGTGGACACCTGTAGAACTAATATCAGAAAGCAGTACAATAAGTGCATATTATCCTGCTATAGCCTGTGATAGTGAAAATAATGTTCACATCGTTTGGGACGATTTAACGACTGATCTTGGCGGTTCTGGGGCAGATAAGGATATTTTTTATGTCCAGTATGATGCTCAAACAGAAAGTTGGTTGCCTCTAGAAGTTGTTTCTACCGAAAGTACAGATGGATCATATTCAGCTGAAATAGATATCGATTCAGAAAATAATGTACATGTTATATGGAGCGATATCTCAGACATCTTAGGGGCAGGTACTGACTCGGATGTTTTCTACAAACAGCGATCTTCTTCAGGATCTTGGAGCACCACAGAACTTGTCTCCTCTGATAGTACTCAGACAATAAATCGTCCTGTAATCCACGTAGATGCAAAAGATACAGCACATATTGCTTGGAGTGATCTAACCACTGCATGGGATATCCATTATAAACGAAGAACGTCTGCTGGAAGTTGGAGTTCTACCATTATAGTCTCAGAATTCAGCACTCTCGTGTCATATCTTCCCCGTATAGCTAGTGATACAACTGGTAATATCCATTTTATATGGGCGGATGAAACTAACTACTTAGGTTCAGGTGCCGATTTCGATATCTTCTACAGGACTTTAGATGAAGATTTGACAACATGGTCACCATATACAATTATAAGTACAGAAAGCGATGATATTTCTGGAACACCAAATATATACGTTGATGATATATCTAGAATTCATATATCTTGGGTTGACCAAGCTGATTATTTAGGTGCTGGTGTGGATTGGGACGTATTTTACAAATATTATGACCCACAATTTGATACTTGGCATATTACTGAAGTTATCAGTACTGAAAGTACTGATCCGTCTCTTGAATTACGAATGGTGTCAGATGATTCTCATCTCTATCTAGTTTGGGAAGACCTGACTGATTATTCAGGAGTGGGATTAGATAGTGACATCTTCTTCAAATACAAGGATCTAACTGCCGATTCATGGTCCTCTCTTGGAGTTCTAACTTCCGACCATGAAGATGATTCTAATACCCCCTCTATAGCCATTGATACTTTAGGTCATTTACACGTGACATGGAGCGATTGGACGGATTTACTTGGAGCTGGGCTTGATCCAGATATTATGTATAGAAAATTTGTAGGTAGTCCTGAAACACCAACTCTTAACAGATTTGTTCCCAATCCCACTCAACTTGGGAATATTAGCCTCAGTTGGACTGATACAAAAGGTGCGGAGAGTTATCTAATCTATCGTGATATCTCTTACTTCTCTACTGTTTCTGGTTTAACTCCCATAACTACTGTTTCTTCTACATCATATTTTGATGAAATTGAAATAACTGGGATTTATTTCTATGCAGTACGTGCCAGCAATGATTATGGACAAAGTAGTTTATCGAATTTAGAATCTATTGAGGTTCTTGAAGAAGAGATATCCCCTGGTTTCTTCCAATCTTTAAGAATGGGTGAAATTCTGGTTTTAGCTGCTATCCTAGGTGGAGTTCAGATCATAATAACTACAATAGTAGTTGTTATAGTAAAAGCTGTACCAAAAGTAAAAAACACTCCAAAAAAGGGTAAAAAATAACTTGTCATCTCTTTTCTTTTTTTACATCTCACTAAGTATTTTTCGAATATATTTTAATGCAAATTGATGATATTCTTCGATATTACCATATTCTGGGATTTTTTCTTGGTCTCCAAAGAATTCTGTTTGAACTACACTTACGGTTCCATGAACAATTCCCCAAATGAAAAAAGACAATTTACCAACGTCTTTCTCTTTTATTTCTCCCGCATCTACCGCTTTTTGGACGATTTCGTTTAAATAATAAATAGACTTAGAATCATATTGTTGTTCAAGTATTCCTGTTTTTTCTGCTTGAGGAGCTTGAGTTTGAAACATCATTGTGTAACGTTTCTCATCTTCTTTTGCAAATTCGAGATAAAACTGAGCAATCTTTTCTAGAAGTTCTTTGTAACCCCCCTTATGGGATTGCATAATCTCTGCCATTCCGAGTTCAAATTTACTAAAATCATTTCTAAGAATTGCAAACCATAATTCCCTTTTACTAGATATGTAAGTATAAAGGCTTGCTTGACCCATGTTCACCTTCTTTGCTAAAGCACGCATACTTACACCTTCAGGACCATGTTTAAGAAAAAGTTCGCGACCTGCCTTAATTATCCGTTGCAGTTGTTTTTCCTTTGCTTTTGCTGATCTCGCTCTAGTCTTCTTTTCACAACTCATAGTTGCTTGTTATTCTTCACTTTAATAAAGCTTACTTAACCGAACATTGTTCGTTTAGAAATATTTAAATATGGTGTGGAGAAAAATAACCGAACATAGTTCGGTAAGGCGAAAAAGATGAGTAAAGCAAACCAAAAGAAAATTGAAGGAAAAGCTGTTGTATTGGGAGCTACAGGAGGGCTTGGTTCAGCAGTTGTTTTGGAACTAGCTAAGAGAGAAAGATCAGTAATTGCTGTAACAAGAAACATTCAGAAAGCAAAGAAATTGTTTCAAGACATCAATGTTGAAATTAGACGTGCTAATTTAATGGACCAGGAAGAAACTATACAAGCAGTTAAAGGTGCGGAAGTAGTTTATCATTGTGCTAATGTTAATTATACCAAATGGCTAAAAGAATTCCCTATTATTAATAATAACATTTTGTCAGCTGTCAAAGAAGTTGGAGCTAATCTAGTTTTTGCAGATAATTTGTATATGTATGGAAAAATGAAAGGGGATAAGATATCTGAAGAACATCCACTTAATGCTCAAGGCAAGAAGGGAAAACTTCGTATACACTTGGCAAAACAAATAATTGATGCTGACACTAAAGGAGACATCAACGCTGTTATTGTTCGTTTTGGAGATTTCTATGGTCCTAATGTTGTTAATGGTTTTACTAAACCACTACTAGAAAACCCAGTTATGGGTAAAGTAGCAACATGGTTGGTAGATTTAGATAAGAAACACTCAATGATCTATATACGTGATGCAGCTAAAGGGATGGTAACAACATCAGAGGATCCAAATTCTTATGGACAAATTTTCCATATTGAAGGAGCTGAACCAGTCACAGGTCGAGAATTCATCACTATGATCTATCAAGAGTTGAATCAAGAACCAAAGATGAGAGTATTAGGTGAAGGTACAATTAAGATACTGGCAATATTTATCCCCATTGTTAAGGAACTTAAAGAAATGATATATGAATGGAAATATCCATTTATAATTGATGGAACAAAATACGCTTCAACATTCAATACAACGGAATATACAGCTCATAATGTAGCTATTAGAGAGACAATAGAATGGTTTAAACAGAACTGAAGTAAAAGTAATCCTTCTTTTTATTCATTTTTTCCTCTAAGAATTATTTCTATTCTGAACCGTCATAGGATCTGAACTCACGTTCTTCTTTCAATCTCTTACCTTTAATTCCTTGTTTTAATATTAACAATCCAATAACAACTCCAACAAGAGGTATTAAAATACTAATTGCATTTATCATCCAACCAGCATCCCATTGTAGATTAACATAGATCATAGAACCTTCTCCGATAATGAAGATGATTAGAGCTATAATGCCCACAATCATTTGTCTTTTCCAAACTCCCATCATCATACATTCTCTAGAACAGTACTTTCTCCTCCCAAAATTGGAATAATATATAAGTTCTCTTCCGTACTTGCTTCGGCGCGTTCCTTTAATCTTAGTGGATCCACAGATATAACAGAGTATACTTTGACCTATCATATTTATACCAACGAAATAATATTGTATACTAATTCATTGGCTTTTTAGATCGGAAGAGCACACGTCTGAACTCCAG
>BPTM01000021.1 GCA_023705945.1 Candidatus Heimdallarchaeota archaeon | reverse complement strand
ATCTAAATGTAAAACTAGTTTTTATGACATAGGAGATATTGATTCTATTAAAGAAGCAGATAAACTAAATCAGCTCTGGAAAAAAGTATCGAGTAATAATAACAAACTAATAGCTATAGGAGGGGATCACAGTATAACTTATGATTTGCTTACCGCTGCTCCTTGGGACGAGAAAACAGCAGTTATTTGGTTAGATGCGCACGCAGATCTTAATGATGAATACCCTCCGAATGTTTTTTATTCACATGGTACAGTATTTGCTAATCTTAAGAAAGATATGAATTTAGCTGGACATCAAATGCTTCTAATTGGGGGTCATGCATACACACAAACATCAATAGAATATGAGAGATTAAAGAATAATGATGTTGAATTTATACCTACAAATAAACTGTTTTCTGAGAAAGACAAATCATTAGAAGCCGTACATGATTTTGTCAAAAAATTTAACCGAATATACCTTTCTATTGACCTAGATTCTCTAGATCAAGCCTTTGTACCAACGATAGCAACAGCAGAACCTTTTGGACTTACTCCTCAATTATTGATGGATATCATTAGAATCATCCTCCCTAAAACAACATATGTTGACATAGTTGAAGCAAAATATTCAAGAAAAGATAGAATTGTTCTTAATTTTGCAGTAGGTTTAATCTATTTCATTATTCAGAATTTTACAGATTATTGATTTAGGATAATGTTTATTATATCACAGACAAACTTTAGGATATGTCATCGAAAAAAGTAATTTTAACAGAAAATGCACCTTCTCCTGTTGGTCCATATTCACAAGCTATTCAAGCTGGTGACTTCTTATTTATTGCTGGACAGATCCCTGCGAATCCTTCCACAGGAGATATAATTAGAGGTGATATACAAAGTGCTACGAAACAAGTCATGGAAAACCTGAAAGCAATAGTAGAGGAAGCAGGTTATTCAATGGATGATTTAGTAAGATGTAGGGTCTATCTCAAAAATATGGATGAATTTAAACAAATGAATGAAGTTTATGGATCATTTTTTGGTGAAAAACCTCCCGCTAGAGCAGCTATTGAAGTTGCTAGATTACCTTTGGATGTTGATGTAGAAATTTCAGCAATAGCATGGAAAGAATAGTTATTCGTTTTCCTTTTTTTCTATTTCTTTGAGCATTATTTTAGTGTACTTTCTTTTAATACTCTCAACTGCATCGTCTAGAGTAGGTCTGTTTTCTTCTTGTAACGTTTCTCTATGCTTAAGTAATATTGCCAAAGTATCAGGATTTCCTACCTTACCCAACAACCAGACGATTTTATCTACAGCATAATTTTGAAGATTATTGCCATATATTTTTTCTAAATCAGGTATTATACTTTCATCATATTCTATGAGAACATTTGCTGCTTCTGTCCGTATTTCTTCCTCAGAGGATAATAATTGTTTGAGTATTATGCTTTTAGCATGAAGATTGGGTTTGCGTTTCTGCAGAGAACCAAGGGCTGCAATTTTTTTATCTGTATCTCCTTCCTCGGCTACTATTCTTAGTAATTTCTCTACAATCTTCGCAGAATGGTAGTGTTTAAGTTGTCTGATTGCAAAAATGCTAAAATCCTTTCTCTCATCTTCCAATGACTCAAGTAAATACTTCACTATTTCCTCCTCACTCATTATCTGGTCAGGATCAGACTCACTAGACATGCTAATAGATATAGTCAAAAGATACTAAAAAAGTTTTACAAAAGAAAAAGAGAAGAGATTATCTTCTTTTCTTTAGATAAATCAAAGTAACAGCAATAAGACCTACAACAGTGACTAACCCAAATGGAAATGGGACACCGGCATAAGTTGGTAATACTTTCTCTATTAATTTTACATATATGACAAAGGAATATACATTACCTGCAAAATCTTCTACTTTAAAGGTTATTTCATGGAAACCATATTCGAGGAATGGTATAGTTATTACTGTGTCCACTGGACTTTCTATTGTATTGTCTTCATCAGTCATAATAATTAGTTTTTTCACACCACTTCCACCTGTGTTATCAACACCTGAAACATTGAACTTAAGTTCTTTTTTCTCAACATTTATATCAACTGTATCTGTTGCATTTGGTGCAATTGAATTTCCTTCTTCATCTATTATGAAAATTGTCCCAGTTGGTGCTATAGCTTCTATTAGAATAGTAATATTCTCTGTTGAAACTCCAAGTCCTGCATAAGCAGTTACAAAAATATTGTATTTACCACTACTAGCATATTCATGGTTAATAGTATATATTGATACATTAGAAATCGATTCTACACCTGATCCGTCATCCCAATCAATTTCAACAGCTGTAATATTTGAATTAATTGCTTCAGCATACCAATCAATGCTTATATCTCTAGAATTAGTGAAGAGCTCTGAATCAATAGTTAATTCAGGATTACCATCGACAAGAGTAATCAAACGAACTTTATTTTCTTGAAAAACTCTGTTTTCTAAAGTTATATTATCATAATGAACTATAAAAGATCTAATTTCTAACTGAGTTCCAACTTCAAAAGAATGAGCAATTGCTGCAGTTACATTTGTTTGAACACCTTCATCAGAAAGAGAGTATGTAACATTCTCAAATGGAAGACTATGTGTCGGTTCTACTTCTCTATACATTAGCCCGTATTGAGTGATATTGTAATCATGTAATATAATATCTAGCTCAATATCCTCAAATTGGGTGTATTCTTCTTGAACAAAATAGGATTCTAACCATACACCAGTTGTTATAATATTAGGTATTTTGTAATTATCTTCATATTCACCATACCTTGCGTAGAATGATATAAATGAGGAGTTCAGGTTAAATGTGTAATTGTAATAAGCATAAATCTCAAGACCAAGTTCAACTGTAGATTCATTATCATAAGTCATTAAAGTTGGATCTTCCCAGCTTAAACCATTAGGAATGTTTGTACCTTCATCACCAAATAATAAAGGTGCTGACTCGTTATCTCCACCAGCAAATTTGTACCAGATAGTTACATTTGTTGTCATATTCGAGTAAAGAGGTGCATCAGCTTTTATTATAGATCCGTTAAATACTGCATCATTTCTTGCAACCACTACAGTTGTGTTATCATCTCCTCCAGCGAATACAGGTCTCAATACTGCATCGAATCTGGGTAGAGTTGAAGTTTGTTCAATCTTGCTTTGAGATAAGGTTATAATACTCATACTACACATTAAAACTAATATTGTTATAGCTGAGAACGTTCGTTTTTTTACCAATGAAATCACCGTTAAATTGGGGCGTTGTATTCAAAGTTGGGAAAGCATTTGTATTTTTAAACTTTTTCGAACTTGTTTTTCTTAGAAATTAAAGAGAGAGATAATTAAACGACTAAAGGAAGATTGTTAGTTCATTAGTAGCAACAAAAGGTGACACAATACTATAAGGAGTGTTGTTTGGACGAACAACTCTTCTGTCTTTTGAAAATAGCGGGTCTTTTGATAGAAGTTCAAATATATTACCAATAATATCAAATGTATCTAAAGCACCAACAATTTCTCCTTTGGAAATCCTATAGACATCATTTGCTGAAACTTTAAAGGTTCCAGAATGGTAGTCTGCTGTCATATATCCGTGGGTAGAATTAACAAATATCCCATCAGATATTTCTTCAATTATATTGTCTGATAAAGTCTCACCTTCACCTATTAATAGATTAGAAGGAAATATGGATGGATAAGCTTGATAATTTCTCGGAAAATATTCAAACATTTTTACCCTGAATGAATTCCCAGAACGCTCTTCATTTAAATTCAGAAACTGAGAACTATTGAGAGGTTGTTCAAATATACCATCCTTTATTACAATTGTTTTAGCTTGATTAACTCCTTCATCATCAAAAGCAGTTGAATTTGGTAGACCTGGAACAGTACCATCATCTTTTAAATTAAAATTTGATGATAACTCTAAAGATAATTTATTACTTGAAGTTGCGTTTAAAAGAGGAATAAAAGAAAAGGAAAGTATCTGAGAGAATGCCATTGGGGAGAATACTATTGGGACTTCAATATTTTCAATCTTATCCGCATGGACAGTTTTTTGTATTGTCTCAGAGATTAGATCATCAATAATACTGTTAATAGACGCTGGTATCTGTCTACTTGTAAGATGCTTCTCAGAACTTGAAATCATGTTGAAACCACGATATAAAGCTCTAACATTAATATCAAACCAAGTGCTTTTTTCAAATGCTACAGCTTGCGAAGAGTTTGCAATAACTTTTCTTTCTAGTGATAGCATTAGAGAACCATCTAGAATTATCTCTTTGAAGCTCTCATCTGCTTGATTGAGAGAATAAGATAAATTGAACATTTCTTCCTCATTCATAGAAGCTATTCTTCTATCGTAGATGTTCTCAATTCTTGATGAGCCAAGACTGATTTCAGGAAAATCAAACTTTTTTGATAAGATAGGGTAACTTGTAACATCAAGTAAGCCATCAATTTCTGTGAGCACTGTCGGTAAGGGAAAGCAAGCAAAAAACAACTCATTGTTCCTAAAGTATCTTAGTGCGCAACCAGCTCGGTGAGTGGATTGAAAAACTTTGGGAGTTCGATATTCTGTTCCACCCATCATATGTGCAAGAGATTGAATATAAACTTCAGCACATTCAAAATTGTACTTCTTTTCAAGTTTTTGAAGCACAATAACTGCTGTATCTTTTAATTCTTCATCTGTGTACATCTAACTCACTCTCATCTCGGAAACAGCTATTTTTGGGCAAACAGAACCAACAAAAATTCTTTGATTATTCTTAACACAACTCCCTGGTTGTGCGAGGAGTCGATCTCCAACACACTCGATTTTTGATAATGTTTCAGTCATGCGACCACTAATCTGAAATTGAAGAATATAATCTGTAAGCTCTCCATTTTCTATTTGTCTTCCATACTGGGCATCGAAATTATATTCACCAGTTTGAGGTTCTGCTGATCCTGCTAATCCTTCACCAATATAGATACCCTTTCTGACATTTTCGAATAATTCCTCCTCAGAATGATCTTTTGGTTCAAAAAAGAAATTGCTCATTCGGACCTGAGGCAAAAATTCAAAGCTAAAAGCACGATAATTTGAGGAAGGTTCACTATCCATAGCAGCAGCTGTTGCTCGACTATGAAGAAAATCAGCTAATATGCCTTCATCGACTAGTAAAGTCCCCCTTCCTTTAATTCCTTCAGAATCATATTCATAATAACCCACTGTTTCAATATAAGGATCATCAATTACACTAATAACAGAAGGTGCGATTTT
>BPTM01000020.1 GCA_023705945.1 Candidatus Heimdallarchaeota archaeon | reverse complement strand
ACAATAGGTGTATCAAAAAGAGATAAAATTATTGACCAATCAATTCTAGATCACTGTATCAGAGAAGATCTAAATGCAAAATGTCCAAGAGTTATGAGTGTTCTTAAACCCTTGAAAGTCATACTGACTAACTATCCTGAGAACCAAATAGAGGAAATTGAAGTTTCCAATCATCCAACCATTAAAGAGATGGGAACAAGAATAATGAAGATCTCAAATACGATTTATATAGAACAAGATGACTTCATGGAAAATCCTCCAGAAGGCTACTACAGATTATCTCCTGGAGAAAAAGTGAGACTGAAGAATGCTTACATAATCAAATGTGAGAACGTAATCAAAGACGAAAAAACTGGTGAAGTCACTGAGATACATTGTGCGTATGAGCCCAGAAATGCTGAAGATGAAGAATATGGGAAAGATGTACAGGGAACCATACATTGGATTTCAGCTAGTAATTATGTAGAAGTAGAAGTCAGATTAATTGATAGACTCTTCGTGAAAGAAAATCCAATGGATGTTGAAGAAGGAAAAGTATTCACTGATTATCTCAATCCAAACTCTTTGGAAGTTATTATAGCTTATGTTGAACCATTTTTAAAAGAAATAGATTTCGGTTCAAGGTTTCAGTTCGAAAGGTTAGGATACTTCTATCTAGAACCAATTGATTCAAAAAGGAGTCATCTTGTTTTTAACAGGATTATATCTCTTAGGGATTCATGGGGAAAGAAATAAGTTAAAACTATTAACAATGTAAACCACCAATTTTTCTTTGGTCTATCTATTAAGACTGTGATATTATAAGAAGAATGAGTTATTTTGCTACTCTTTCTTATTTTTTTCAGTTTGTGCAAGATCTGCCAATACAATTCTTGTAGTTTCTCTGCGTATCCTAGCTAAGCTTTGTCTAATTTCAACCAGTGGTTGTTGCTCTTTCAAATCCTTTTCTAAAATATCAATGGTACTATAGAGGTATGTTTGATTTCCTAATAATGCATTATCATATTCTTCGTTTACAAGAACTACGATGGCTAAATTTTCAAAACCACCTCTAGCTGATGGAATAGGAATTTGTATACCTTGGATATAACCTATCATTTTTTCATTAGGTAACAGAATGGTTCCAATTCTTCTTCTATCACCTACATCTTCAAAACCTAAACTTGAAAACGCTTGGTCTGAAATTTTCAACATGAAATTCTCAGAATCTAAATGAATTCTATTTTTATAAACAGCATCTAAATCATGATCGTGAACAACAGGTATGGCTCCTTTACGTTGGTCGAAGATTATAAGGAAAGCTCCAGGATTAATGCCTACTAGTTTGTTAGTGATTTCATCTTCAGGAATTTCCTCTAAGTAATCCTCAAAAGGTTTGGTTTTGGAAAGTTTTATTCCAATGAATATAGCTGCTAAAACTACTAGTATACTTCCACCAATCAACGAATAGAGTACGAATGGAGATAGACCTCCTGAAATTGCTATAATATTATCCTTGAATTCAAAAAATTGATTGTCAGTATAATAGTTTCCCTCAAAAGTCGCTGAGATTCTGACATGGTCTATATCTCCAGTCATAGAGAAAGATCGCTCAGCATGACCTGTAGAATTTGTAAATGCAGAAATGGTTTCGTTAGAATCAAATCCTTCAATTAGAGCTGAAGCACCATTCTGCAGACCAAAAACATACACTGTGAACAATATTTCTACAGAACCAACACCTGTTCCATTGAGGTATGTGAGTGTAGCTGTCATAACTAATTGTGAGTCAATAATTATCTCCAAATTTGATACTTCAATGTAGAAAATAAGTTCTAGTGGGAGAATCTCAATCTCTATTTCAACTTGACCTTTATAGTACATCGAATAAACACTTACATTTAAAGTGTAATCTCCCTTAGCTCCAAGAATCTTGGAAGAATAATTAAATCCGAAATTGTTACCACCTAAATGAGCATAGATTATCTCTGTTCCATTGACTTCAACTCTAATAATATCATCAAGATAACTATTGAACTCATCTTGAAGAGTGAAACTTACACTGATATTTTCTTCCCAGACAGCTGATAAATTACTTTCTTCAAGTACTGTAAATAAAGTTTCATCTTTGTGATCTACAAAGAGATTTAACGTTATTTTATGCTGATTTATGCCATTAATTGAAAACTCTATTACAACGGTTGAATAACTTTGACCAAATGGAGTTACATTTGTTGCTAAGATGCTAAATTGGAAAATTCTTGAATCATTAGCCCAATTTACGTTCAGTCCTAAATCATTTTCTAAAACACTACTATTTAGACCTACAATAGCTATATCCTCAGCATAATCATAAACATCTACTGTCAGATTAAATGTTTGCTTATATTCAATACTAAATATACTTGTATCATTTAGTTCAGTAGGGTCGATAAAATCTATATGTAAATCATCAGCATAGAAAATAATTTGCGTGTGAAACTTGTTTGGAGATGTTCCTTCTCCAGTTGAATCATAGAGTAGAATTTCGAGAGTGTGCACTCCATCATCAAACGGAACATTATCCAACCCTGTCTCGTTTAGTAGATCATATTCGTCAGTGTCCCATCTTAACCAGAATTCCAAAATATCAGTACTAGTATTATTGAACTTTATTATTGTATTCCCTGAATAAACTGCACCATCATTAACTGGTAAGAAGTATTCAGTAGTAGTATTATAATACCAAACTGTAGTGATTGGGTCTTCAATATCTACGATGAAATCAAAAGTATAATTAAAATAATTCCCTACAACGTCAATAGCTATAATTATTACTGTTGCAGTTGAACCATGAATATAATTTATTTCTTCTAGATATGTCATTCGAAAATAACCATAGGTATCCCAATTTAGACTAATATTACCCTCTAGCCCATAATAATCCCAGTAAACCAACAACAAATCAATTGCTAGCATATTTGGTTCTTGTGCTCTGAATAGTATATTAGTTCCAGCATTAATTGTTGAATTAACAGAAGGAAACTCAAGCGTAATTGATGGAGCAGAGTTATCTAGATAGATTGTATGATTATAGAGGTGATCGTTGCCTAAAGAATCATTTGCATAAATTAGTAAGATGCCTAATCCCTCAGCATAATCTAAATTAAAACTATCAGAAAATAGGATATAGTTAGCTCCATCCCACGAATAATAAGTACTATATGAGGGATCTTCATCATTAATTATTACATTAACCGTTGAATTATAAGGAACGATATCTGTTCCATCAAGTAGAGTAAAAAGACCTTCAATGTCAGAGAGAATCTCTGGACCCTGAGTGTCTATATAGAAACTTATGAAAATTGAAGCGTTATTACTTGCTATGTCAAAAACATAGAGAGCGATATTATGAAGACCATCACCAAGAGAGCTCAGATCAATGTCAAATTCATATTGTAAAGTATAGTTATCTTGACCATCTATCGAAATCCATACTACAAGTTCACTTGCGGTTGAATTATTATCTGAAATCGTAAGATTCAAAATATCACTCGTCGTATATCTTTCCCCATTATAATCATTGATTGCTGGATCAAAGACTGGATTCTCTTGATCGATTTGAAACTCAAAAACATAAGTATGTTCTGTATTATCAGAATCTCCAACGATGATTGTTAAATAATGAACTGTACTTGGATCCGTTGACAATGCATTTGCACCATCTAATCTTATGTAGTAATCATCAATTAGGAGTGGTGTTCCATTTTGAAAAGAATCATTATCCCATTTAAAGAGAATAGTTCCGTTAGTCCCGCTTGTTGTTACTTCAACGACATTTCCACCATAATACCATGATTCATTAGTCATTGTCCTTAATTCTACTAAGAGCGAATCTTCACTTGTGTTAAAAGCGAAATATTGTGTATCTATATGACCAAAATCATCCTCTGCTATAACAGTTAAAGTATGCCATCCTGGTGAGCTTGGAAGATATGTTTTGTATATTGTCCCTGTGCTAGGTGACCAAGGTAATAAGATGTTGTCGTCCCATTTATGCTCAACAATAACAGATGACGAAACATCTGTAATATTGACTTCAATGAGTTTGTTTGCAGGTTGATTTGTATTATCAACTACATTATATAAGAGAATTAATGGAGGTAAAGAATCAATTTCGAAAGCATAGTATTGCACTTCAGTTCCAAAAATATTGGTAAGGTTAAAACTTAAGTTTCGCCAACCATTTTCGATTGGTGAATAAATATCATACTCTGGTTCAATCAAATCAAATACTATCCCATTATCATCCCATTCATAAGTCGCAGCTGAGAAACCGACTAGAGAAAAGTTTAGTAAAGAATTATCTGGAATTAATGAGTTGTTTGCTGGCGTATGCAGAAGAAGATAGTTAGCTGTAGGATCATATCCAATTCTATACGTTTCAAATCGAGTATTGTTGAATTCATCAAGAGCTTTAATCTCTAGATAATGCCATGCTTCTTCTGTTTCATTAATTGGCGTACTAACTGAATCTGTGAAGTAAGTAAAAGCATCACTGTCCCATTTGAAAGAACTATTAACTGCTCCAACTGTATTAATCGTGACGTTAGTAGGAACTGTATAATATGTGTTATTTTCTGCTCCAAACACATAAATGTCTGGGTACTTGATGCTTCTGTACTTCATTTGCATACCAAGAACATATGTGTATTTAGAAAACGTATAATTTTTAGAGTATTCACCATCATCTATAATCCACTGATAATCAACCGGTCCCCCTTTTGAAGAATAAAGGTCAACTTTTCCAGTAAGCGCAGTGTTTAGAACTTTTCCTTCAAATTCCAATTTTAAACGATTATTAGCAGGGATCATGTATGTTTCATTAAGCAAGAAATCAAATACTTTCTGATTTTCCCTTAGTAAACCTGTAGATAAGATTTCTTCATAATTAAGAATTTCAGTTAAATTATAGGTAACAGGGTCATAGATTGATAAACTAATTCTTAGTGTAAAATTTTGTAAAGGTGAAATGTTTGTTGTATTTATATGTGTCAAAAAGTGTACCTTCCCAGTGATTAGAGTATCATAGAGGAAAGGTGTAGTAAACATGCTAGAATTAGTAAATGGTGAATCTGAGACAGAAAGATGTTGGTAAACATCATTAGTTGTAGGCCAAGTAGAAGAATCAGTATCGGTCATTTTGAAACGTGTTTCTGTAGCTAGAACAGATGCATCTTTCATATCATCAAAATCTTCTAACTGAAAAACTTCACCATCTTGATCAAATGTCACATTAGAG
>BPTM01000019.1 GCA_023705945.1 Candidatus Heimdallarchaeota archaeon | reverse complement strand
CTTTTTGGCTTTTTGCATGACCTGTGGGAAGAAAAACATGCTCGTCAATTAGTCTATCCATATTTAACTGCAGGAGTTTTGATTACTTCTCATACTGATGCTTATACACTCGGAAATTTTATTGAGGTAGTTCCTGCAAATGCAATTACCCAAGGATTTCATGTTCATCATCTTCACATTATATCGCCTAGCGCAAATGGTGATTATGCACTAGGATTATATGAAGGAACTACTCCAATTGGTCAAATTACTTTTTCGCGTACTGATAAAAAAGATGACGTTGAGGGACTTGAAATTTTCACATCGCCAAGTCCCGCCAACTCACAGATTCAGGTAAAATTAGCTTCATCTAATGCAGCACAACAAGATACAGTAAGAATTAAAGTTTGGTATCACCCACATTTACATAGTTAGTAGGAAAAGAATAAGTAGATAGGGTTTTACTTGAAAGAAAATTAGGAAAACTTTATATTTGAAGGAGGGTAGAGGAAATGGCCTTAGACAGTATCGTGCTGGATCCGAAAGTTTCAGGTCATGGAGTTATAGCTTCCATCACAGACCACAGAGATGTGAAAAATCAGGATGAACAAAAAAATCACGTGCTGCTTTTCAATTCAGGAAGTAAGAAATACGAGAACAAAGAAGTTTTGCGTTTTGACGAAACTACCGATGAATTTATCATCGGATTAAATTAAGGGAGGTAATAAAAAATGGCAGAAAGACGAGTTCCAACTACTACTAAAGTACAGGCGATGATTGATGCTCTTAAATGGCTGGTGCCTGTTTTAGACAAAGACTTATCAGATCCACCAGGCTCGCCCACCGAGGGAGATAGATACATCGTAGGGCCGACAGCGACGGGTGATTGGGTAGGTAAGGAAAACAACATCGCCGAGTGGGATGGCTCAGTTTGGGTCTTCACAGCACCGCTATTAGGTATGGCTATTTTCGTCACAGACGAAGTGGAAATCTATGTTTTCGATGCGACGGATTGGCTAAAGCCTTATGGCGAAGCCGTAGGAGACATGCTCAAGTCTGTTTACGATATTGATGATGATGGCATCGTGGACAAGGCTGAGACAATCGATGACGGGGAGGGTGCTTCAGCGACAGCAGTGGATGTGGCGGATGCAGTAACCAAAAAGCATGACCACGCCAATAAAACGACCCTAGACGCAATAGAAGAAGCGTTTACTACAGCTTTAAAAACAGCCTATGATGGTGCGGTAGCTGACCAGCATACTCATGCAAACATAACGATTCTGGATGCCATTGAGGAAGCATTTACAACGGCTCTGAAAGCTCTTTATGATAAAGCGTATTCCTCAAGAGCGCTTTATGATGCTGCAACGGATGAGATGGTCTTCACTGACCCAGATGCTGTTTAATAGGTTGTAGATGACACAGAAGCGGGTTCCAACTACGGAAAGAGTCAACAGCCTGATAAAAATCGCAAAAGTCTACCTAGGAACTGTTGAGAAATCTGGAGCAATTCTCTGGATGGGAACAGCAACCACAGTGGGCGGAGTAGCGACTTTCTATTTGACTGATGATGGGCTAGAAACAGGCAATGCAGTATTTGCCAATGTTTTCTCCATTCAGGTAACTGCTGAGAAGGATACTGCTGACTATGCTGCAGTACCTTTTGTAGGCATAAAATCTCTGAGTTTTGATAAAAAGACGCTCTCCGTCAATGTTGTGAGCTGTTAGGTGATAGTTTAATGGCGATCATAATTGGGAACGCACAGAAACTAGGCTTCCTTCTACGTACGGGTGGGAGAAGTATTGTTAAGGCTTCCGGAGGAGGGTTATATGTAGTTGGAATAGACTCTGAAGCTTCTCCTTGGGCAATTGCAGTTTGGTATTCATTAGATGGAAATAATTGGACGGAAAAAGATGCAGGCAATCGACCTACTTCGGCAGCTATTTGGGGTGTTTGTGCTGCTCTTGATAGTAGTGATATTCTGCACATTTTTTACTATAACTATACTGGTGAGGAGTACGACTACACGACCTTTGATACTTCAATTGATCAGTGGAATGGTGGTAGTCCAGCAAGCATAGAAAAGATCGCGGATCAGGATCAAGGACCAGCGTTGATGTTTTTTTCTTTTGTTGGGGTTTCGATAGATTCAAATGATAAACCTCATGTTGTCTTTAATGATTCAGCAAAAATACATGGAACGTATTATGATACCATTTGGTATAGCAATAAAGTTAGTGCTTCTTGGAAAACTCCGATTGAGATAGAAGGAAAAACTGCCGAGAAACTATGCTCTAAGGCGAGAATTACTCTTAACGACTCTGATATCCCGCTCATTGTTTATATTAACAGAACTGATTCGGAAGTAACTGCGGCCAAGGGAAACCAAAACGATGCCTCCTCTTTCACGCTTAAAGATGTGTACACTCCAGTGAGGGACTATGCTATTTCTATTGCGGTGGATGGCGACGACAATGCTTGGATTTTTTATCAAGACTCTGATTATATAGGATATATTGCAAAGCAATCTTTGAACTGGACTGATGCTTGGACTATTGTTTCACTTGGATATGCTCTCTATCCTTTTTCTCTGGCAATAGACGGGACCATGGTGTATGCTTTTTATTTTAAGACCGGTGGTGTTGGTACTTGTTATAACAAGTACGATGGAAGTAGCTGGAGCGGAGAACAAATTCTTGATGCGGGCGAAATGGCTTACCCATTAGCAAGGTGGGCTCAAAATAACAATTTCTCTTACGATGCAGGAATTGATTATGTTCTTACAAATCTGTCAGGGGGAGTACCGGTTGACCTTTACTGGAATAAGCTAGCTTTTGATGGTGGCTCTTTTGTTCCAGACGGAACAAAGGTCTATGCGTTGGTAATAGGTGATTAGCTTAACTAATCTAAAATAATTGTGCTTGACTTTTTGTGACAAGGCAAAAATTTGAGCTGTATGCGGGAATAACTAAAGGCGAATCAAGGGGGAGCAAATGGGAACTTATCCACCCACACAACCAGATCCTTCGACAGGAAGGATCGAAAATTTAGAAGTTTCGCTTCAGCAAATTATCAAAATATTCGCGGCTCCTTCAGAAGGCTTAAATATTCGTGGATTATACATGACCAAAGAAAAGGCACTCAAGATTATTTTTGAAAAGAAACAATGACAATAAGGGCTTCGAAGGAATAAAATTCTATAAGAATAAATCCTATGCTTGTGGTTGTAATGGAAGAAGATCGGAAGAGCACACGTCTGAA
>BPTM01000018.1 GCA_023705945.1 Candidatus Heimdallarchaeota archaeon | reverse complement strand
ACCACCGAGATCTACACTCTTTCCCTACACGACGCTCTTCCGATCTCTCCCGTCATGTATAAATTTGTAATTCAAGAATTGTTAAAACTGAACATTCCAAAAGATCAGATTTTAATGACACTTGAAAGACGTATGAAATGCGGGCAAGGTCATTGTGGACATTGTGCAGTTGGAGGAAGGTATACTTGCTTAGAAGGACCGGTTTTCACTTATTATGATGTTCAACACATCAAGGAGTTGATCTAAATGTGGCAAAGAGAAAAGAAACCAGTAGTTGGCGTTTTCGGTTTTTCTGGATGCGCTGGTGACCAATTAGCAATTCTTCATATGGAAGATAGTACAATTGATTTCTTTACAAGCGCTGATATCAAATTTTTCCATATGGCCCAATCTCATCAAGAAGTTCCAAAAGTTGATGTTGCACTTGTAGAAGGAAGTATTAATACTGAAAGACAATTAAAAGAACTGAAAGAAATTCGTGAGATGGCTGACGTTGTAGTAGCACTCGGGACATGCGCTTGCTATGGTGGAATTCAATATCTTGGTGAAGATGTAGAAACATTCAAAGAACGAATGAAATATGTTTATGGAGAGAACGGTGAGATTCCAGAATTTTTAGATCTTGTAGGAAAACCAAGACCTGCCCAACCAATCAGTGAGTTCATAGATGTAGATATTATGATACCAGGCTGTCCAGTTTCAGAAGAAAATTTTGTTCCAATTTATACAAAATTGATCTGTGGATTATTACCTCAAAAGTATCCAATGCCTGTTTGTGTTGAATGTAAATATGAAGGAAATGATTGTTTCTTACTTCATGGAAAATACTGTTTAGGACCAGTAACAGCTGCAGGTTGTAACGCTACTTGTCCAAGTTTAGATGTTTCCTGTATTGGATGCTTTGGTACATACGAAGGTGCAAACTATCCTTCCATGATTAACAAATTAAAAGAAATTGGTTTATCAGAAGAAGAAGCAATTAGAAAATTGAAACTGTTTGGCGGGAATAAGGTCGAACAAGCGTTAAAAGGTGATTGAAAATGTCTGAAAAAACAATAAGTGTTGATGTTATTTCTAGAGTAGAAGGTGATGGAGGAATTCAAGTCTATACAAAAGATGGCAAGGTGGATAAAGTCCTAGTTGATATCTTTGAAGGACCGCGTATGATTGAAGCTCTTATTAGAGGGAAAACATACCAAGAAAGTATTTCCTTAGTCTCACGTATCTGTGCAATATGCACAGTTTCTCATAGATATGTTTCAATTAAAGCAATTGAAAAAGCTCTGAAAGTGAAGGTTCCTGAGAAAGTTAAACTACTAAGAGAGCTTATGCATCTTTCTGAATATGTAGAATCGCACATTTTGCATGTTTACTATCTCGCTTTACCTGATTTCTTCAAGCAACCATCTGCAATTGCTCTATTGCCAACTCATCGCGAAACTGTAATTCAAGCAGTTACAATGAAGAAGTATGGTACAGAACTAATGCAACTTCTTATGGGCAGAAAAATACATGGAGAGAACCCTCAAATCGGTGGGTTTGGAAGAATACCAACAAATGAAGAATTAGATAAATTCCTTGAAAAAGCTGCTGAGTTTCAATCTTGGGTATCGGGTATTATTGATTTAATGGCTACATTACCTATACCAGAATATGGAGTTCGAGATACTACCTTCATGTGCTGTAATCCTGCTGATGGTAAATTTGGTTTTGAAGGAGATACAATTCTTATTTCTACAGGTGAGGAATTTCCAGTAGAAGATTATAAGAAAATGACAAATGAAAGAGTTGTTCCTCATAGCTATGCTAAACGGTCAAAATATCAAGACAAACCATTCTCGGTTCATGCATTAGCAAGATTGGCATTAATAGGTGATCGTTTAACAGGTGAGGCTAAAGAGAAGTACGATAAATACTTCGCTGAAAGCTGGAAATCCAATCCTATATACAACAATCTTTGTCAAGCTATCGAAGCACTTTGGGCTTTTGAACAAATTCCTATTCTTATTGAAAAGATAAAAGCATTACCAAACCCTGAGATAGTTGTACCTGAAGTTATGGATGGAACTGCAACAGCTGCAGTAGAAGCTCCAAGAGGTATTTTGTATCATACATATGAAATTAAAGATGGAAAAATTGTCAATGCAGATATAATTACTCCCACAGCTCAATTCCTAGACGACATTGAACAATACATTTGGGTAGCTGCAGAGAAATTACTAGCAGAAGACAATCCTGATACTGAATTACATTTAGAGATGATTGCTAGAGCCTATGACCCCTGTATTTCATGCAGCTGTCATATGGTGAAATTGGTGAAAGAGTAATTGCCTCTATCCCTCCCTTTTTTTTCTTCTTCAGAAATCGAAAAATATGCTTTTATTTGTCTAGGTAATGTAGACAGAGCAGATGATTCTTTTGGTATATTAGTAGGTGAAAAACTTAAAGAAAAATACTCAGAAAATGTTTTTTCTGAGCTAGATAACGACCTATCTGTTTTTCTATTCGATTTGATTGAAAATGAGCAAGTACAACATGTTTTTCTTATAGATGCTGTAGATTTCCATGGTAAACCAGGCGATATCATTGTAAAAGACGATTTTGATACAAAAATTACACAAATATCAACTCATAGTATCCCCTATGAACAAATAAAAAACATTATTGAAACAACGGGTAAGAAATTTCACCTTATTGGAGCACAAGTAAAGGATTTAACTTTCTTGGGTGAAGTTTCTGAAGAGATTCTAGATGCTGTTGAAAAAGTCGTAGCGTTTTTCATTTACGATTAAACATTTTTATATTACTGATGATTTTTTGTATTGGTTTGCAATTAGATAAAAAAAAACGAACATTCAATGTTTTATCATATGCTTCATTAGCAATTTCAAGTGCTATACTCATTAATTTCTTTAATACGAGAATTTACAATTTTTATACTGATGAAGTGAAACTGAATATTGTTTATATTCCGATTGTTATGACCATTTATGCTATATGGAATGCAGTTAATGATCCATTATTTGGCTGGTTATCAGATAAAACACGAACTAGAATCGGAAGGAGATTTCCATACATTTTATTTGGATTCTTACCTCTAACAATAGCTTTTGTAGCTATTTGGTTTATACCAATATCCTTAGTAGAAAGTCAAAATCAGGTAAAAATTTTTCTATATTTGATTACAACTCTACTTATCTTTGATACTTTATACACAATTGTTATTCTTAACTGGCAGACATTGTATGCGGAGAAATTTAAAACAACAAAAGAGAGAAACCTTGTTGCTGCATTGAGACAACTGATAGCAATCATAGGTGTAATAATGTCAGTTGTAGTTAGCCCATTGATTTTTGAATACAACAATCTTGAATCCTATCGTAAAGCCATTTTAATTATCGCAGGTTTTGTTCTACTAGGTTTTATTTTGTCTATTTATGGATGCAGAGATAAAGAAATAATGAAAACCATTAAACCTCAAAGTAGTTCATATTTAGTTGAATTGAAAGAAGTTTTGAAAAATAAGAATTATATTGCTTTCCTGTTTGCATTTTGTTTTGCAAATGTAGCTTATTTGACTCTTCTAGCCATGGTTCCTTATTTCAATAAATGGATACTAAATCAACCTGCAAAATTCGAAAGCTACATCTATGGAGCTGGAGTAGTAACTACTGCAATTTTCTTCATTATTTGGGCAAGAGTGTCATTTAAAAAGGGTCCAAAAGTTGTTTTTCTTACTAGTGCTGTACTTTTTTCATTTTTATTAATACCTTTGTTCTTCTTTGCTAGTGATTTAAGCACTATTGTCCTTATGGGAATAATTGGTGCTCCTTTAGCTGGATTGCTGCTCATTCCAGAGATTCTGATTGGAGAAATCATCGATGATGACTATCACAAATTTGGTAAAAAAAGAGAAGGCATTTTCTTTGGTTTTTATGGGTTCGCTGTAAGAATTGCAATGATCTTGGAAGCATCAGTGATTTCTTTGATACTTGGCTTGACAGGTTACAATGCAAATGCATACAAACAAACTGAAACTGCAATAATTGGAATTAAACTACTTATCGTAGTTGTACCAATAATTTGTTTTGTTATTGGTATCATTTTAATGGCAAGTTTCTATGATCTTTCGAAAAAGAGAATCGCGAGGGAAAAAGCAAAACAATCAGATATGGATTTAGAAATAGACTGATTTCTGCTGATTCAATAGTTATTGATCAAACAAAGAAATTAAGAGTCCCATAGTAATTAAAAATAATAAATAATGTAATGAAGGTTACCCAAATAACCAACCTACTTACATCCATCCATGTCGTCTTTATTTTTCTGTAATGAGTTCTTTTTTGAATACCAAATCCTCTGAAATAAAGTGATTGAGCTAAGAATTCAGATCTATAGATTACCGAAGCAATAAGAATTGCTAATGTTTTTGGTAACCAACGGTAAAACCCTCCTTGAATTTCACCTCTTAAACGTAAAGTGTTAAATGTATCTTCAGAATCTTTAGCAATTCGAGGTATTATTACAAGAGCTAAGGAAGGTATCAGAGCTACCTTTGAACCTACGTACAGTTTTTCTAAAGATCTAGTTAGATCTGAAGGGTTGGTTGAGGTAAAGAAAAAGGAAAAACCTATTGCTCCTATAAGGAATCTAGATAGTACTCGAAAACAGAGTATCCATCCTCCAAAAAGAAAAGTTAAACCACCAAGAATAATAATAACAGGTAGGAGTGACCATAGAATGCTAAGTGCTCCTCTAATGTTTCTAAAGATAATATTCTCAAGAATAACAAATGATAGGAGAAGTGCAAGAGACCAGTTGATATTAGGTATTAGAAAACCAAATTGTAGTAGAATAATTGTTAACCCAAGCAACGGATGGATATGAAACCTATCTGGTTTAAACAGAAATCCATCATATATTCTTCTCAACATAAAAGACATCTATCTAACACTCCTTAGAAATTCATTTACTTCATTCATATTTACGAAATGAGGTAATTTTGATTGGAATTGTTCTTCCATCATTTGGATGAAACAAACAATTTGATTTGGAATTAAGTCAGTTTTGTTTTCTAGTTCATATAGAACTTTTCTTGGATTACCGTCTAGACATATTTTACCATCTTGAATGACAATTAATCTATCAAAATCAACAAAAATCCTAGGATCATTAGAAGTAATAAAGATCGGAAGAGCGTCGTGTAGGGAAAGAGTGTAGATCTCGGTGGTC
>BPTM01000017.1 GCA_023705945.1 Candidatus Heimdallarchaeota archaeon | reverse complement strand
TTTTACATATGACTGGGCCATCGATTTCTTTAGCATTCTTGTAAACTTTTGGGTATCGAATGTTAGCCTCCTCAAGTATTCTGTAGTAGTTGTGAAATCCCGTTCTCTCTTCAGTCTTCAATAACTCCCGACTACCAAAAATAGGTACTTTGAATTCCCTTTCTATTCTATTAAAACCACAATAAACAACAAAAGATCTGTTAGGGATAAAAATGCAATTCTTTTCAATCAATTGTTCTTGAATGACAAATATATCTGAAAAATTGTCAACTACTAACATGTCATCAATAATTCGAGTATATCTAGAGTATGGCTCTTCTCTCCCCTTCTCGATAATAACAGCTGTTTTGAATCCAACTCGTTTAGCTCCATCTAAAACATCTAAAGCTGAATGTGATCCTATTACTCCAATAGTTATTTCTTCTTGATCGTAATTGTTTAGTACATCTGCAATCATTTTATCACCCAATTTAGTTAAGTATCCTCTGGATAAGATTTTAACACCCTGAATGGTATTCTATTGAGTTCTGTTATCTTTCCCCAATGCTTACCAACTCCTGCAAGGATTATTACCTTGACTGGAATACCACTTGATTTACGAACAAGTTCAACTAATGCTTTTTGAGTTGATCCTGATCTAATTACGTCATCAACAATCAGTACTCGCTCATCATGTTTAATGAATTTTTCAGGAAGATAAATTGTTTCAATTCTCCCAGAAGTCATAGATTGAATGTCCTCATATATACATTCGCTTGTTGTTCCCAAAGGTTTTTTCCTACGAGCATATACACAATCAATGTTAAGTAAATGTGCTAATGTCATTGCAACAGGTATTCCATCCACTTCGGCTGTAATTATCTTATCAACATCTCTTGGGATGATGCCTTGTTGAATGGCTAAAAATAGAATAGCTTTCAGTGTTTTTGAATCATTCAGTAAATATGTATTATTTACCGCTGTATTACCAAAATTATCCGTCCATTCACGAATATGGCTTCCTATTAGATTTTTAATGGTCAAACCTAGATCTTTGTTTCCTACCAACACCTTGAGAATTTCATTTTTCAATTTTGATTTAGGTAAGGCTTTTCCATTAATGTAGCGTGAAAGATTTGCAATAGAAACTTCAACATCTGATTTTGCTAAATATTCTTTCATAGATTCCAATGTTTCGAAACCTTTGAAAGCCATTTTTAAAAGATTAAGAGTCATCAACTTTTCTTGAGCATCAATATAACTTTCTGCTGAACTCATTGATACAACGAATTTCCTTTCAAGTAATATGTTTTTGGTTGAACACTAGAATAGTGTTAAAACTGCAGTAAATCTTTCATGTGTTTTTAAGTAACTTATAAAGACCAATTTGCATTACATTACAAATTGTGCTGGTGCTCCCTCTACTTACCTTTAATGGTATTTTTCATACATTGTCTATTTATCGTGTGTTTTAATGCGGTTTAGTAGTAAAATTTATTAATGGCTTCATTTTTTAATCGCATATACAACTAAGTATCTGTTTGCAGTATGGTGTAAAAAGGGGTATTTGCATTGGTAACATATTCTGGGAAAGCAAAAGATGTTATAGTACTGAATAATGAAGAAGTTCAAATCAATTTTCGAGATTCTATATCTGCTTTTGATGGTGATAAAAAGGAAGAGTTAGCTGAGAAAGGAATGACTAACTGTCTTACATCAGTGAAGCTATTTGAAATACTGAATGAGTATGGATTTAACACACATTTCATATCGAAAATAAATGATACGCAATTACTTTGTAAAAAAGTAACAATATTGCCTGTTGAAGTTGTATGCAGAAATATTAGTGTTGGTAGTTTCTGTAGAAGATATAGTTTTGAAGAAGGTATTAAATTCGAGCAACCAATAATTGAGTTTTTCGTAAAGGATGATGAATACCATGACCCGCTCATTACAGAGACAGTAGCTGTTCAAATGAAACTCATTACGGAGAATGAAGCTATTTTAATGGAAGCTATTACAAGAGCAGTGAATGAGGTTTTGATAAAAATATTTGATTTAATCTCTCTACAACTTGTAGATTTCAAACTTGAATTTGGAAGAACAACTGAAGGTCAATTATTTCTCGCAGATGAAATTTCAGCAGATACCATGAGATTATGGGAGAGAAAAACAGGGGAGAAGAAAGATAAAGATAGGTATAGACAAAATCTTGGAGATGTTATAGTTCATTATAAAGATATTCTGGAGAGATTAAATTCAATTCTGAAGCTTCCTGATTATAAACCTTTGAGTACAGTTCAAGTTATTATAAAACTAAGAAAATCTGTTCTTGATCCTGCGGGTGAAGTGACATTTCGCTCTCTTTCCAGAAAAGGTTTCAAGAGAATTGAATCAGTGAGGTTGGGTAAAAGCGCAGAGATTGCATTCAATGCAGTCCCTTCATCCGAATTGCAATCAGAAATAGAAGAGATATCAGAAAAAATACTATCTAATCCTCTAATTGAGGATTTTGAATTGAAGATACAACATCATTCAGAAAAGAGTGAAAAAAGCACTTTAATGAAAAATAGGTGACAAGATGCGAATTGGGATCACCAAATTTCCAGGAACTAACAATGAACAAGATGTTCTCAGAGTATTGAATAGTTTAAATGTTAAAGGTGAACTAATTTATCCTTGGGAAGATAAAAAGCTGGAAGATTTGGATGCTCTAGTTTTAGCAGGTGGATTTTCTTATGGGGATTACCTCAGACCTGGTGGTATAGCTGCTCAATCTCCAGTAGCAGAAAAACTAATCGATTTTGAAAGAAGTGGTAAGTTTATCATAGGTATATGCAACGGTTTCCAAATATTATGCGAAACAAAAATTCTTCCAGGTGTGCTGACAACTAATCTATCAACTAAATTTATCTGCAAGTGGGTAAATATAAAAACTGAGGATGTCTGCAGTGCTCTTTTGCAGAACTTAGCTCCAATAATAAAAATCCCAATTGCGCATTATGAAGGGAGATATTATCATGATTCTATTGGAATCAAGAAAATTAATGCCGATGACTCTGTAGCTTTTCGCTATTGTAATGAACATGGTGAAATTACTCAAGAAAGTAATCCCAATGGATCATTGGAAAATATTGCTGGTATAGTGAATACTAAAGGTAACATTTTAGGTATGATGCCACATCCTGAAAGAGCTAGCTTTGATTATTTGGGCTCGAATTTCGGAAGGCAAATCTTTGCAAATTTAATAGAGGAAGTAAAATGTTAACAACAGAAGAATATAGTAGAATTCTTGATGTATTAGAAAGAGAGCCCAATAAGGGCGAAGTAGCTGTTTTTGAAGCCATGTGGTCTGAACATTGCTCCTACAAATCTTCAAAAAGATGGTTCCACCTATTCAACGTAAAAGCTCCATATATTGAACTTGGGATTGGAGAAGGTGCAGGTTTAATAAATCTTGGAGATGATTTGCTGGTTGGTTTAGGATTAGAAAGTCATAATCATCCATCTGCAATTTCTCCCTATGATGGTGCTGCAACAGGTGTTGGAGGAATCATCAGAGATATATTATCTCAAGGATGTAAACCTATCGCAATTCTAGATGCTATTAGATTTGGGAATTTAGAAAAATCTCAGCACTCTCAGTATCTCTTGGAGAATGTTGTCAGAGGTATTTCATTCTATGGTAATTGCTGTGGAATTCCTACAGTTGGAGGAGAAGTAGAGTTTGCTCCACAGTTTGAACATAATTGTTTGGTAAATGCAATGTGTGTTGGAGTAGTTCAGAAAAATAAAGTAGTGAGAAGTATGGCTACCAAACCGGGTTCATTTCTTGTTCTTTATGGAGCAAGAACTGGAAGAGATGGGATTCATGGTGTTTCTTTTGCTTCAAAAGATTTGAGTGATAAAAGTGATAGAGATCGACCTGCCGTGCAAATTGGAGATCCTTTAATGGAGAAAATACTTATTGATGTTACTTTAGAGTTAGTAGAAAAAGAACTCTTAGATGGATTACAAGATTTAGGAGGAGGGGGATTAAGTTGCGCAGTATCTGAAATGGCACACAAAGGAAATACTGGTGCAATAATCAGGTTAAAAGATATACACCTTCGGGAGGATGACATGGAACCTTGGGAAATATTGGTTTCTGAATCTCAAGAAAGAATGTTAGCTGTAGTAGAATCTGAGAAGTTAGATGAAGTTGTAAGTATTCTAAACAGACAAGATTTGACCTATGGAGTAATTGGTGAAGTTACAGATAATAGTCATTGTATTGCGTATTTTAGAGGAGAAAAAATTATAGACTTACCAGTGGATTTGATAGTAGATGGATTCCCAGAACCTGAGAGAATCACAGAAAAACCAGACTACCTAACAGAAGAAGATTCCGTTGTACCTAATTTTGAAGATTTAAATCAAGAAATTATCAAGCTTTTATCTTCTCCAAATATTGGAAGCAAAGCTTGGGTGTATCAACAATATGATCAACATGTTCAAACGCAAACAGTAGTTCCTGCTGGTTCTGATTCAGCTGTATTGAGACTTGATAATGGGAAACATATTGCTCTCTCATTAGATTGCAATTCATTTATAGTTTATCTTGATCCATATAATGGAACTGCAAATAGTGCAGCTGAAGCGATGAGAAATTTGATTGCAACTGGAGCGAAACCAGTAGCATTTGTGGATTGTTTAAATTTCGGTAACCCAGAACATCCTGATTCTTATTGGCAATTCGTAGAATCAATAAAGGGTCTAGGGCAGTTCTCACACGATTTTGGAATCCCTGTTGTTGGAGGAAATGTATCATTGTATAATGAAAGTTTCATTGAAGGTAAGAGAGAAAGAATCAATCCTTCACCAACAATAGGAATGATTGGAATTATCGAAAATCCAGAAAAACTGATTAAAAATAGTTTTCAAGAAAAAGGAACATTTGTATTGAGTATAGGAGAGTGTGATGGTAATCTTAATGGTTCAGAATTTCTAAGAAACAATTTTGGAATTCTTCAAGGAAAAATATCACACTATGATAAAAAGAACGAAGAATCTTCTCGAAAAGCAGTTGAAAATTTAAACCAAGCTGGATATATAAAGAGTTGTCACGATATATCAAATGGAGGTCTAATTACTGTTTTAGCCAAAATGACTTTTGAAAATGAAATTGGTATAAAATTAGATCTTTTAGATAATGATTCCTTTAACAAACTCAAACCAGAAGAATTTCTTTTTGCTGAAACACCTGCTAGATATGTTGTAGAAATACATTCAAAGCATATTGAAAGTGCAATTAAAATGATTGAAGGTAAGGTTTCTTTCAGTATCATAGGGAAAACTGATGCTGAACCAAAAATAGAGATAGAGAATTTTCTAACATTGGAGATTAAACAGCTGAAAAATGCGTGGAACAAGGCTATTCCACAATATATGGAGGATTAAAAATGATTGACATTATAGCAGGAAGTAAAAGTGATGAAAAGATTGTTCAGAAAGCAGTAACAATTTTAGAAAACCATGACATATTATTCAATATTTATTATATATCAGCCCATAGAGACCATGATAAATTGGTAGAGACAATTAAAACATCTTCAGCAGATGTTTTCATTTGCATAGCTGGTTTAGCTGCTGCGCTACCGGGGGTTGTAGCATCATTAACTAACAAACCTGTAATAGGGGTCCCAGTTTCTGCCGCATTAAACGGATTGGACGCATTACTATCTATGGTTCAGATGCCTAAAGGAGTACCAGTTGCAACAGTAGGAATTGACAATGGTCAGAATGCTGCTCATTTAGCTATTAGGATTTTGAGAATTAAAGAAGAAAGGAAGGAATAAGTGATAAGAATGACTAAAAACAAAAAACCTCCTTCAACATATGCAGAAGCTGGAATCGATTTGTCGATAGAAGCTCAAATTCTAAAAACAATTAATGATTATGTGAAAAAATCCTTTCAGTTTGGTGATGTAGTTGCAAATGAAGGTCATTATGCGAATATGATTAAATTAGGTGATATTGGTTTAGCTCTTACCTCAGACGGGGTTGGTACTAAATTACTGATTGCTCAAGAGATTGGAAAACTTGACACAATAGGAATCGATTGTGTAGCAATGAATGTTAATGATTTGCTTTCAATGGGAATTCCTCCTAAAGCATTTGTAGATTATTTAGCAATTTCTGAATTGAATAAATCTCAGATCGAGCAAATAATTTCTGGAATCTACAAGGGATGTGAATTATCAGGTATTCCCTTGCTAGGTGGAGAGCTTGCAACTGTACCAGAGTTGTTAGTTGATAAGAAAAATGCTTTTGATATAGCAGGAACCGCTTTGGGAATAGTTTCTCTAGATAGTGTTATTGATGGGTCTGAAATTAAACAGATCGGAAGAGCGTCGTGTAGGGAAAGAGTGTAGATCTCGGT
>BPTM01000016.1 GCA_023705945.1 Candidatus Heimdallarchaeota archaeon | reverse complement strand
TCAATATCTGACATACCATTTGTAGTTTTTATGAATATGCGATCATTCTCAAAACTAAGCTGTGGAAAACCAGTAGTTAAAGAATCAACAACTGTAGTATAAGCGACCTTTTCTATTCTCTTTGAAAACTGAATCTCTATAATTTCATCTGATTTGTTATCAATTTTCAGTTCATCTGGGGTTCCAATTGTTAATATGGTACCATTGTCTATGATTGCGACTCTATCACATAAACGGTCTGCAACTTCCATCAAGTGAGTAGCGAGAATAACAGTTATTCCCTCTTGTTCAACTAACTTATCAATACTTTCCCACAAAACATTTCTGCTTTGAGGATCCATTCCAGCTGATGGTTCATCTAGGATAAGTATCTTGGGAGAGTGTAACAAACTAATTGCAACGTTCAGCCTTCTTTTTTGACCTCCGCTCATTTTTTCTGCTCTACGATCTGATAACTCAGATAACTGAAAAAGCTCCATCAAGTCAAAAATCCGTTCAGACACGTTTGGCACTTTATACAAACTTGCATATAATTTCATATTTTCTAAAACAGTTAAGAATGTGTAAAAAACTAATTCCTGAGGTGCATATCCTAACAAACCAGCTAGCTTTTTCTCATTTTTAGTAAGAACCTGGTTAAAAGATATTTCCCCTTCATTAGGTTTCAAAATTCCAACTAACATTTTTATGAAAGTTGATTTACCAGCCCCGTTAGGTCCAAGCAACCCCAATACTTCTCCTTTGTATAGGTCTAAATCAATTCCTTGAACAGCTCTAACGGTTTTGTCATAAATTTTCTCCAAATTTCTTGTTTGTAGTACGACTGACATGAATTAAGTTTCTTGAGAGCATTAATAAACAGTGAAATTTCTTTTAAGGGCAAAGAAATTTGAATTGCAAACAACTTTGCGTTGCAAACTAAAACATATAAAATAAAAAGATGATAGGAAAAATAAAGTACTATAACAGAGTAGCTATTTTCTCTATATTCATTAATCATTGTTTGTGATTTTTTGCTTATGTGGGGGGATAATTTCATCATTTAAAACGTGCAATAAATAATGTGACACGCAGTATATCTTACCATCACCTGAATGAATTAGATGTCTATCTGTCACATATCCACACAAATGGCACTTTTCTATTAAAATCATATTTCCATCGCTTCGTATATAAGCAAGAGAGTCATTAACCACTTATAAATTTAATTTTAAGTGTTTTGTAATAAATATAGACTAAGTTAAATAAATATAACTGTGTTTTGATAATTATCATTAATAAACTATATAGTCATTTAACCAGTTATTAAAAATGAGTAATAAAAGAAGAAAAGATAGAAAAATATTACATTTGAGTAAACTTATCTGCAAAATCAGATCTTAGTTGAGATTCAATTTCTTCAAGATTATCTTCGATTTTTCTAACTTCAAGCTTTTTCTTATCCATTTTCTTCTGAATATCTGTAATGTTCATTTTATATTTAGCAATCGCTGCTTCCTTCTTCTTCAGCTTCATTTCTTGTTTCAGAGCTTTGTCTTCATTACCACTTTCTCTGAGTTTTTGAATCTTAAGAAGCTGCTCTTGAACTTCAGCTTTCCCTTCGGCTTGTTTCCGCTGTAAACTTGCCTTATCTCCTTCTAGTTCAATGAAATCTTCTTTTTCATCAAACAGTTTTTCCTTGACTTTGAATTTCTTTGCTAGTTTTTTGTAATATTTTATGTCTCGATCACTCATGGGTATGTGTATAGTCTTTTGTTCTATAAATGTATTCTGTACCCGGAAAAATTAGCCGCTCTTAAGCACAACATTCTTTAGTCTTTTTGAGAATCTTTCATAATGTCCTTTTTTGATAACTGGTACAGAGGTGATGCCACCTTAAAAGCGGAACCAGATGGAGAATTAGTAAAATTATTCAATGAAAAAGGTGATGGGAAGGTTCTAGATATTGGTTGTGGTCAGGGAAGAAATAGTCTTTATCTTGCAAGTCTTGGTTATGATGTTATTGCAGTTGATGTCTCAAAACATGCTATCATACAATTAAATCAAAATGTAAAATTACTTGGTTATGATATTGAAGGCATAGTTTGTGATATTGGAGATTATTCTTTCTCAGAAAAGTATGATATAATAGTAATGAGCAATGTTCTTCAATTCATTTTAAAGAGGGTGGAACAAATAAATATAATTTACAAAGTGATGGAATATATAACTACTAATGGGATTATTTTTATTAAGGTTCCATTGACAGAGATGCAGTTAGAAAGTCAGTGCTTCAGAAACGGAATGTTGAATCGACTTTTCGCTCATTCGGAATATAACTGGGAAATATTGCTTGATAATAATAAATTTGTAGCACCTAAGAAAGATTTCGAAATTAATATTTTCGTAGCTAAGAAATCTTGAAATGGAAGATTACAGGAGATTAGGCGCAATCTACAATGAAAAGGGTATCCGTCATTTTATTCAAAACAGAAGAATAGAAGATTGCATTTGTATTAACCACATACTTTATTAGGCTACAATCTAACCTTTCATACTGATTAAAAATAAGAATGTTAGATTTTGTTTAAGTCTTTGAAAGATTAACTAGTTTCTGATAATCGATTTTTAATTAAGGAATCTCTCACGAGATTCGAAACAATAATTCAATTGGAGGAATTAACTTGAAAGGAAATATCAAAAGAATGATCTCTGATAAAGGTTATGGATTCATCACTGTAGAAGGAGAAGAAAAAGATCTCTTTTTCCACCGTACTGGTACTAAAGGTGAATTCGATGATCTAAATGAAGGAGACGAAGTCGAATTCGATTTAGAAGAAACCGACAGAGGAACTCAAGCAAATAACGTAAACAAAGTCTAAGATTGAAAGAAATTCGCATTTCTGACGCTTAGAACATCGTTTCTTTTTTTTACAATTTTTTTATTTTTCTATAATAAAACTAAATTTATGCCACTAAGGCAAAACAATGATTTCTTCTTATAGTGGCACTCTGTATCTGAATAATTGGAAGTATAATTCAATTCGCAAGATTTTTTAAATTTGTAAGAGGAATAGAATATATGAAATTTTATTGCAAGAAATGTCAAAACAAATTCGATGAAGATTATAATAGTTTGTTCGAGCATGTAAAATGTCCCAGTTGTAAGAAGACAGACCTTGTACTTAATTTCATTGTCCAGGGTGTTCACCCACCTGAGGATGGCTTTGGATTAACTTTCGTTCAATTTGAAGATGTTTTAGAAGGTGGCAATAAGAAATATCTCAAAGATTTCTTTGAAGAAGAGTTTAATCTTAGGTTTTCTCGAAAGGACGAAGAATTTACACTTCTTGACGAGCAAGATAGAGAAGTTGATCTTACGGAGATTCTTGAGAAAACACAGAAAGATGGCAAACTACAAAGAATTATTTACAATATTTACTATGTATATCAACAAGGGCATTAGAAAACCAATCCAAAGAGATCTTATTCACTTAATTATTGATTTTATCTCATCATCAGTTATTAGTTCCTTTGGTTTTCCATGAGGTTCTGGTATTTTGAATAAAGTTTGTCTGTCAAACAGTAGTATTATTATTAATATCCCCAAATAGATTAAACCACCCCAAATAGGTTTGTGATAATTTATGTATACTGTATTAGCTAAATTGTGCATTACATGAAATATTAT
Organism: Candidatus Heimdallarchaeota archaeon; assembly: GCA_023705945.1. Classification (GTDB taxonomy): domain Archaea; phylum Asgardarchaeota; class Heimdallarchaeia; order Heimdallarchaeales; family Heimdallarchaeaceae; genus UBA460. The sequence continues at coordinate 42 of BPTM01000016.1, read as the reverse complement.
CATGATAGGAATACTTTCCAAGATCGGAAGAGCACACGTCTG
>BPTM01000015.1 GCA_023705945.1 Candidatus Heimdallarchaeota archaeon | reverse complement strand
TCTTGTTATCCCTTCGTATCTCTGCCCTAATTGTATCAACGCTTTTCCTGATAAGAAAGTAGCTTCAGGATCATCTTTCAATAAGGCAAGAAGTTCATTGCATACATTGAAAGCTTTTTGGTTATTTTCTTTACTTAAATACAATCGAGCAAGTTTATGATATAATTCCTTCTTTACAGGTCTGGTTCTTTCCTCAACTTGTAAATCCTCTAGATACTTTTGCTGTGCTAAATCTTCTCTTCCGATTATTTGATATAAATCCCCTAATTCCTCGTAAAGCTGTTGGTTTATTGGATCAATTTCAATTGCTTCATTATATCCATCAATTGCAGAAGCATAATTATCTAGTTCTTTATAGCTATGTGCAAGTAACCTCCATACTTCAGAATCTTTTTTCTTGTTTCTCAAATATGTTTCAAAACATAAAACAGCAATTTGAAACTCCCGTCTTTGCATAGCTACTTTCCCTCGTCCAAGCCATGATTGGACTGCTTGGGGATTCAAAGATGTTGCTTTAAAATAATAAGTCTCAGCTAATTCTGTTTGGTTTGTTGTTCTATATGTCTCTCCTAAAAGCTCGTAAGCTCTCCAAAAATCAGAATCCATTGCTATAACTGAAGTAAGTTCCTCAATTGTTTGTTTGAATTTTCCAGTTAAGTAGTAAACTTTTCCTCTTAAATAAACGAAGTGCTGATCATTGTACTTATTCATCATTCTTTCTAGAAAAGGTAGAGCTTCATCAAATAGCTGATTATCAATCAAACTTTCTAGAAGTTCAATTTGAAATTCTTTCATGCTTTCGTCTTCTACAATCCCCATAAATCCACCTTATATTTATCACTTAATTTAACATATTAAAAGTTTCGTAGAAATGTAGATTCTCGATAATTTACCTTTGATAGGGGTTTAAATTAGAAGAATAAGGTAAAAATGAACTAATCCTTTGATGAAATTCTTTCTATTAGTTCTCTCTTTAAGACTTTACCAGCGGCACTCAAAGGAAGTTCATCTATGATTTCATAATACTTGGGGACTTTATATCTTGATAGCTGTTCATTACAGAAATCTTGTACTTCTTTTGCTGTAAGATCATATCCCTCTTTTGCAACAATAAAAGCTTTGGGAACTTCTCCAAAATACTCATCAGGAATTGGAATTACTGCAGCCACGATAATTGCAGGATGTTTGAAGAGCACTTCCTCGACTTCTCTAGGATATATTTTGAGACCTCCAGAATTGATAATATCTTTTAGTCTGTCAACTAAGAAGTAATAATCTTCATCGTCCGCCTTACCAAGATCACCCGTTTTTAACCATCCATCAGGTGTAAAAACATTAACAGATTCAAGCCCCTTTCCCCAGTAACCTTTCATCACCTGAGGACCTTTGATGGTCAATTCACCGACTTCTCCCGTTTCTAATTGTTTTATTGATTGAGAATCAATAATTATTACTTGAGTATCTACAAGTGGTACTCCAATAGAATTTACCTTTGTTTTTCCGTAAGGATTGATATGAGTAACAGGACTACATTCAGTTAAACCATATCCTTCAACTATTGAAATTCCAGTTTTTTCTTCAAATGAGTGATGAATTTCTTTTGGTAAAGCAGAACCACCAGATACACATACTTTGAGAGATGACAGGTTGAAATCTTCAATTTTCTGTCTTAAGATAGCTATGTACATCGTTGGAACTCCATAAAATGATGAAGCTTCTTTTTTTTCTATAATCTTTAGAACATCCGTTGGATGGAATTTCGGAAGCATGATGATTTTTTCTCCTCTAAATAAAGGAGCAAAAAAACCGCATTGAAGACCAAAACTATGACATAATGGAAGAGAAGATAAAACACCTCTTGAATATTCTTCTGGAATGCTAGATGCCCAATGATTGAATTGGTATGCATTTGCTATCATATTAAAATGTGTGAGCATCACACCTTTAGCTAAACCTGTTGTACCTCCACTGTAAAGAAGGAATGCAATATCTTCAGAATTGCTAATTATGCCCGTATAGATGTCATCTTGCTTGAATATATCTCCCATATTTATTATTTTGTTATCATCTGAAGAATCAATTTTGCATTCTGAATCAGGCGTTAAAATACTTGAAAGCAATTTGTAATGTTTTGGTGTATTTGAAATTAATTCACTGAATGATTCATTTGTAATCAGAATTTTTGTTTCAGAATCTACTATTTGAAACTCAATTTCTTTTAGGGATAATCTGGGATTAATGAGTGTTACTTTAGCTCCTACTTGAAACGAAGCAAAAACTGATACTACAAACCAGATTGTATTAGGTAGAAGAACTGATATTGTGTCTTGGACTTGTATATTCTCAGACAAAAAATAATCCGCTAGTTTATTTGAATACTCGATTAGTTGTCTAGGAGTATAAGATACCTCCCCTTGTTCTATTATTACTTTATCAAGATCCCTTTCTGTTGCATCTAGAAAATTTTCATATATAGAGACTTCTGGATATTTTATTGTAGTTTCTTGAATATTTAACCACTTTGAATCACTCAATGCCAATCACTGAAGCTACAGTTCTAAAAGGTATTAATGAACTTTATTAAACTAGTTTAAGTGAAGTTTTTGTCTAAGCAATACTTTGATATAGTAAAATTAGGTGTTGGTTATATACTCTCACATGGTTTTAAATTATGTCCTCATCAACAAAAATAGATAAAAAAAGTGGAAAGAAAAAGAGAGTTACATACAGTGAGGACGATTTATCCAAGTTTGCTGAAAAATATAGTATCTCATATGAATTCGATAAAGAGAAACTTGTGAGTGATTTTGCAATTAAGGGTCAGAACCTTCTGAAAGATGGAAAATTTGACGAATCTGAAGAAATATGCGAGTTTCTGTTGAGTGTTGGTAAACAGTGGAGAGATGATTTTACAAAAATGAAAGCTTTCCTATTGAAAGCACAACTAGGTTCTAGTTTGAATCAAGAATCAATAGTCTTCCTATCTAAAGCTTTGTCTCTTGCTAAGAAATTGAAATATAATGAGATTATCGTAGGTGTAAGAGTTCAGATAGCCTATGAACACTTTCATAAGAGGAACTTCAAGAAGGTTCTCAAACAAATTTCCGAAATCGAAAAATATGAACCGTTGAATCATGAAAATTCTAAGGTTATTTATGAGTTGAAATCGAGATGTTATTGGGAGGCAGATGATTACGTCAACGGATTTGATGCAACCTATATATGGTTCGGTTATCTTAAAGAAACAGATGATATGCACTCAATGTTTATTGTGATAGTATATCTTCTAACCGTTGTATCATCATTAGATTTACCTCTAACAAAAGAAAAAATTAATGATATTAAAAAAGAAATAGAACAAGTATTAGCAAATCTCGCTACGTCCCCTCATCTATTTCAAGATCTTATACCCCATATTGAAACGCTATTTGCAAAATCGTTGATGATGGTTCAACCTGAGGTTCTCTATGAGTTTACTGATATGTTTTTACAAACCGTTCGGTGGATGGACGAGGAAAAATTCCTATATTCATGTTTGAAACTTGCAGATGCTTTTTACAACATAAATGATTCTGAAAAAGCAGTGGAAATAATTGATAAATGTAAAGTGTTCATAAAGGATAAAAAATATGATAAACTGGATAATAAAATAAGTTTGAAGAAAATAGAATATACAAGTTTGATATTCTATTTTATGTCCTTTGACCCACTTTATGATCCTCTAACTATTGAAAGTGTTAATATTATCGAGGATGAAGTCGAATCAGATTATTTCCTTCAAACATTTTACACACCAATCAACAGCTTTGCATCTACTTCTTACTCTCATTTCCTTAGAATTCTGGAAAAAACAAAGTCAAAAAGATTAACAAAAGAAAAATCAATTAGGATAAATGGTTTATCTGAAGATGAAGAAAGACAGTACTTTATTTTGCGATTAATACTAGCTGACAAAATGACTGATATTTTGTTTAGAGAAGACTTCCAAATAGATGAGAACATATTACACACCTTACACTCGACAGTTTCTCCATTTTATTCGGTTATTGGTGTTCTTTCATCAGAAAAGAGAGAGAAAATTACGGATGTGGAGGAAATGGAAAGCATTCTGCTTGAAATCCAAAGAGCGATCAATTGTCCTGCTTCAGTTGCTGAAATTATCTTTCCAAAAAAACACCCTCAACTGGATCTTCTACGTTTCTCATCCAACAATGGAGGTTTCAAAGATCTCCAAGAAAAAATTCTAAGTTGTGCTTTAAGTTTCAAGCATAAATATCCCTTCTTACGTGATTCTAATTTTCTACAAATTTTCCAAAGTGATCCAATTACTCTATTTGATTTTTCATTGCGAGAACCACATAGGCTGGAACCTTTATCTGTTTTATTGAGTAGAGCATCCGGTTTGGATCTTACAAATGAAATTCTAAGTGATTTATTTCAAGATACCATGAATCTATTTTTACAGAAAGGGGACACTAGATATTGGAAGGATTTCTATTATCAGTATGCTTGGTTACAACAGTGTGGAACTTATCTTAATCTTTCCAAAGAATCTTTTGAGAGAAAAAGTAAACTAGTTGATAATCTAATTTTTCTAGCAGATAAACTACAAGAAGAAGAGAAAATCCTCGAGAGTAGATATTATAGGTTGTCTCTACAACTAACAAGTGAATTTCCAGATTATCGAGAATTTCTAGAAGACTTTCAATCTCTTGTTAAAAAATATGAGAATAGGAAATATGACGTAATATCAAAAATTCT
>BPTM01000014.1 GCA_023705945.1 Candidatus Heimdallarchaeota archaeon | reverse complement strand
AAAATTCCTGATCTTTTACAGTGCCTTTCACACCAAAGGGACTATTCATTAAAACAGTATCAAAATTCATGTTTATCCTTCTAACATCTTTTTCGATAAACTCAATCTCAAGACCAGAACTCTTAGCATTTTTTTTTGCAATCTTTAGAGCTGCTGGGTCAATCTCAATTGCATAAACTTTCTTCGCACCTAAGATCTTCGCTGCTATTGCAAATAATCCGGTACCGCTACAAAAATCTGCAACAACTTTATCTTCTATATCTCCTAACTGTAAAGCTCTCCATGTTATCATCGCAACTAATCTTGGGGGGGTTTGATATTGTTCTAGATGAATTTTAGGTTCTTTGAAATTCTTGAACTGTGTTAATTGAATTTCAAGTTCTTTTTGTTTCATATTGGATTTCACTCTTTGCTTTTTTGGTTTTGTTCTAAGATTGTTTTAAACATCCCAATTAGTGTGTGTATTTCTTCTTTCGATGCGAAACTTCTATTTACTATGCTGCGAAATGCATGAATGATATTTGGTTTGCGGTATTCTTCATATTCAATGTTATTTACTAATGATTCAAACAATGTAAAAAGCATCTCTCTCTCTTTTGACACAGAAACAATCTCTAATTCTGATGCACCTACAACTTTATGGGTTCTTTTCCACACCTCATAAAGTATTATTGCTACGGCATGCGAAATATTCAAAACCTTCTGCTCTCCTGGAACTGGAATGTTTACAAGATAGTCGCACAAACTCAACTCTTCATTAGATAACCCCCTGTCTTCTCTTCCAAAGACGATGCCAATCTTACTGCTTAACAAAAATTTTTCATCTGTCCATTCCCACGAAAAAGCAGGCTGACGATAAACATTGTATGTTTTACCTGCTTTAGCCGATGTTCCAATTAAAAACGAAAAATGATCTTTTATATTTTGAAAATCAGGGAATACTTTTGCATTTTCCAAGTAATGTTCAGAATGTCTTGCTCTGTTTCTCGCTCCCTCTGACAAATGATCTGCTTGTGGGGAAATAAGGACTAGCTCAGTTGCATTGAAATTGTTACAAACCCTTGCTATTGCCCCGATATTTCCCTCGATTTTTGGCTCAATTAATATTATACTGCAATTTACACCCTTGATTTCCTTATCCATTATAGTCACCAAAATCAATTCTCACTAAATATAGTTTTTCAAAAAACAGTTTCAATTCTTTAATTATTTCAAAACGAACTCCTTTCTCAGTAATTTCTTCAAAATTATCTTCATCCCAAGCAATTGAAGAGAAAATAGTATAGAGTGATGTATTTGCTTTAGAACATTGAAGAGAAATAATCAAATCAAAAATCTCTTCAAAACCTCTTTTTCCCCCCGTAATCATTAATTTGTCGGTAATGGGGTGTTTTTGGGTTTCCGAATCCTCAGGAAGATATGGTGGATTCCAGATAATTACTTCTGGTGAGAGATACCGCATAGCATTCAGTTTATCCATACAAATTACATCTATTTGACTATTGAGTCTATTTAATTTACAGTTTGAACGAATCATTTTAGTTGCAGTTGATGATATGTCTGATACAATGAATCTAGTTTTTTCAAAGTTTTTAGCGAGAACAATGGAAATGATTCCAGAACCACCCCCAATCTCATAAACTAATCTAATATTCTCATTCAAATTTAAATTGTTAATAAGAAAAAAAGTGTCCTCTGCTGGAAAGTATACTTCTGCTGGTATATCTAACTCTAATTTGTATTCTGGGAAATTATATCTGACCACAGATTTTCGCCTATCTTCATTTTTAAATTATCGTAGAGATAAATTAACTCTTCTAAGGAGAGAGTGAATATTCTTCTTTCATTGTGCATATCAGGTTCAAAAGCAATATTTATTGTTATCTTTGATTGTTTCGCTTTTCTCTTTATTGTATTAGATAAAACGCTCCTAACAATCTTTTTCTTGTGAGAGAAGAGAAGAGTAACAAATTGACTGAAACCTTTTTCATCTTCAACGAGCTTTTCACTCTTCTTCTGGATAGTCACTAGTGAGGACTGGATTTTCGGTTTTGGTAGAAACGATGATGCTTTAATGGTCTTGAGGTACTTACAATTAGCTTTTAGATTTATCATAACAGATAGACGGGAGTAATCTCCAGTTCCTGGTTCAGCAAAAAACCTTTGAGCGAATTCTTTTTGATACATGAGAACAGCTAAATCAAACTTGTGTCTTAGAAGCTTGAAAGTAATTGGAGAGGATATTTGATAAGGTAAATTTGAAATACATTTGGTGAATGTTGGAAAATCTACTTTTACTGCATCACCAGTAATAACCTCGAAATTAGATACGGAACTATAATTATCTTCTAGAAATTTTGCTAATATTCTATCTGCTTCAATTACATACACTTTCTTAACTTTGTTAACTATACAACGAGTTAAACTACCCAATCCTCCTCCTATCTCTAAAATTACATCTTTAGAAGAGAGGTTAGCTTGAGCAACTTGGAAGTTAATAATATTGGAATCAACTAGAAAATTTTGACCCTTTCGTTGAGATGGTTTGATATTTAGCTGGCTAAGACTATTTCTAACGTACGATTTTAACTCAGGTGAAGATTTCCAGCAACCCATAGTTCAAACCATATAGAGTCTATCTTCTTGGATTGGGTTCGGAACTAGCAGTAAACAATCGATGCTTCTGTTCTTCTTCTAATTCTTGCATGATCCTATTCATTATCATCTTGCGAATATCGGATATTTTAACACGCTCTTCAATATCACTAAAAGAAAGAAAAGGCAATCTTTTACGATCATCAATAATTTCCCACATTAGTTTCTTGCCAATACCTGGAATAAGTTGTAGAGAGTGAATACGATTAGTGATCGGCTGAGCTTTGTTAAAGAATGAAACAAAGCGCTTTTCGTTCTTATTTATTATCTTAAGAATAGCTTCATCTAGAACTTGATGACCAGTATTGGTTAATTCATCTATAGAAATTCGCCGTTTAACCTTTTTTAAAGGGCCACTTTCAACTCCTTTAGGAACACTGTATTCTTCTAGTTGTTTGAAACCTCCTCGTCTTTCAGCTGTTATCTCAAGGATGCTAAACCAAGTAGTTCCAATACTTTGTATTATCGGTTCTCTTTGTTTTGTTTGTCCAAAACCCTTACCCTCTGGTAGATAATCTAAAACTATGATTTTGCTCTCAAGCTTTTTTGATTGTCTTACATGAATTACAGGACCAATAATGAATTCATCACTACTTCCGGCCTTATTTGGTCGTCTGTTTTTATCAGGATTTCTTTCTGTTACCATAATACTCTCACCATAAATAAGTACAAATACAAAAAAAGGTTTTCCTATATATATATATTTAAAAAAATTTGGGGTTTTACTTTTCCTTATTAAATTTAACAATATAAGGTCTTATGACTTCAAACATTTTACTAATTTCTGATTCTGTTAGCATTTTTGGTTCTTTCTGGAGAATATCCTTTAACTCTTCAGGGGACGGAGGTAAAATATTTGCAATTGTAAACGCTGAAAGCTCAGACAAATCAAATTCCTTTAGGAGTTTTTCAAGAATCTCTCTCGATTCTTCTGGTTCTATCCTTGCATTCTGCATTGCGTGCTCATAAGCAACTCGTTGCCAATATGAGAGTTCGGATTCTTCACTCCTCTGTTGTAGAATCCTCATTGCTTCAGAAATAGTTAAGGGTTTTTTATCTAGAACGTCTCTTGGCATGGATATCACTTCTTTATTTTGTTGTCTGGATAACAGAGCGACTTAACCTTAAATGTTCTTTTCTTGCGGTGATTTGTTTCATCGCTCGACCTTGTTTTATGGCAACAACATAACCATTTCCTTGTTTTCTGAGAACTTGGCCTGTTTTTCCATGAAATCGTCTATGTGGCATTCCCTTATGTTCTGCAGGATCTAATATAACATCAACAACATCACCTTCACTGAAATCATGTAATAAATAATCTAATGAACGCATACCACGTTCTCTTACTTTTTTTCGAAGAAGATGTCGAGTACCGTGTCGGTAACCTCTAGATTTACGCATAATCAAACACCAATTATTGTATTATAGTATAAGTGAGCAAAATCCCTCTATACAACTTTTAATCTTTTCGTTACCCGTTTTAGTTCTATGCCGGAGAAATGTAACTGTTTTCTGTTTCGTTCTCGGTATTTGTATAATATGTGCAGAATAGAATTTAATCTTCCTGACTGTACGGAATTTCATTGATATTTATTACATCAAGTTCAGTACAAATAGCAGGATTCATCGCAATTTCTGAAATACTAGGTTTAGTTCTTCCTTCGTCCCCTGAAATTAACTCTTTAACATAACACCCACCATCACATTCTACCTCTATTTCTATTTCTGCTTCACCTTTTCTTGTACACTCTACGTTGTAAACTTTCTTTTCACGTATTTTATCAGCACGTCTATGTGATACACGGTTGGGTGTTCTTTGTTGTAGAACTTTGTTTTGAAACTCGTTTTCTATCTTTTTTATATCTTTGTCAGCGATAGGATTTGAAAACTCAATTAGCGCTCTATACTTCTTAATAGCTCTTTCTGCACTACTCTTTACATGAACAACCTCTTTTCTTGATGACCATCGTAGTTTTTGTACTTCAATTTTATCTTGTGCATGGTTGTTTATTCTTTCTTCTAAGTCTTTAGGATTCAAAGAGCGAATATGAGGGTTCACCACTTCAAAAACGAAAGGTCTTCCTGTGCCAAGCATAAGTGCATCTATATCTTCTCTCCCACCACCGTGCAAAGTACCTTTGTCTGCTTTTGCTAATTTTATTACTTCAGTTTCTATTAATTCTTCAACAGATTCTGGATATTTTTTTCCAGTGTTGTTACATTCTTTACAACCTTTCCCCTTACATTTTCTACAAGGCCATCTTGTCTGTGGCAGAATTCTAAGAAATTTCTTGTACTTACCATAAAAATACAAGGACGTAATTCTCATATTAATATCTTGAGTAAAAGGATTAACCTCAAAAACAATCTCTGGTGACTTAAAATCTGTTGTAACAGGTATTATTCCTGAAATTTTCTTTCCAATATTCCTGTTAAACTCCTGTTTTAGTAATTCTGTTTGTTTAACATCTACTTGAGCCTTTAAATCTGTCTCTCTCTCTTGAATTACTTTTGGGATAAAAGTTCCCATCAAAAATGTATGAAACTCATACCCTTTAGATTCTGATATCACTAATTCTGCGAGGGAATCAATTTTTTCTAAAGAATCTTCACAGATATGACATTCCATTGTTTCTTCTGATTGCATCTCGTTTTTTAAGAGAAAATTCTTGGCTAAAACTGATCCTGAACGAGATAGACATTGTAAAATTGACACATTTTCTTCAGAAAGATCTGTAGAAAACTCCATAACAAGAAAGTCTTTTATCGTCTTCCCTCTGCTTAAATTAGTAGTTCCTGTTGCCAAGTTAGAAAACTGCCTTCCCAAGCAATAATTACATAGAGGGTGATTTTTTAATAGTTTTAGCGCCTTTTCTTGTAATGTCATTTTTCCTTCATCTCTAAATTATAATTTGTTAGTATGACTTGTTCATCTATATCCATGGGACCTAATGATACTTTCCCATATGTTTCGGGTAGGTTGATATTATCAAAACCAAACAAAAACAAATTTGATTTGCATATTTTTCTCTGATGATTATCGCTAACCATTTCTGTTCTTATTAACTTTAAGCAATTGTCCTTTATGTGTTTTTCAAGTATCCATTCATAAGACCCTTCAAAAATATTCAAACCTGGGGTCAACTTTCCTGATTTAGATGTAGGATCAATAATGTGGTTTATGGCCCTGAGTAGAAGATGAGCTGCTGAAAAAAAATTTGGGCCTAAGTAACGCAAGTTTGCACCATTAAAGGTTACAGTATATGGTTTCGATTTGTGAGTTGTACAGTAATAGAGATCAAGCGATTTGCGAAATTCATTGGAAAGAAAGAAAGCGTCGGATATTGCTTTGATAAACATCCCTTCTACTTTAATAGAATCTTCTGTAGAGTATAGAGTTTCTTTTGTTAATGAAAAGGGTGGAGCGTTAAAAACAAAAAAATGAGAAGGCATTAAGAAATCACACAAGAGTATTTTACATGAGACCTGGTGGTAATCCAGGAATTTGCAGTCCGCCTCTTCGTCCTTTTTTCATACGTTTAACCAATGAGGTAACTGTTTTGTGTTGATTAATCAATTCTTTTACTTCTGCAGTAGTTCTACCACTGCCTTGAGCAACACGTTGGATTCTTGAACTACTAAGCTTGACTTTACCATCTAATTCATTATCAGTCATTGACGACATAATTACTTTGAATCTCTTCATATTGTCTTTTGAAAGATTTAGCATATCTTCATTAATATTTGCTCCAAGGCCTGGAATCATCGAGAGCATCTTTTTCATCGATCCCATAGAACTGAAACTATCAAGCATTTCCATCATTTGACGATAGGTAATTTTTCCGCTGAGCATACTCATTGCTTCATCTTTTGAAGGGAGGATCTCCAGCTCTCTCACTTCTTTTAGAAGACCTTCTAAATCCCCTACACCAATTAATCTTCCAACAAAAGAAGTCGGGTTGAATTCTTCGATAGAATCAATGTCTTCTCCATCACATATGAATTTAATTGGGACTTTGGCTGCAGTAGCTGCAGAAAGGCTGCCTCCTCCTTTAGCTGAACCATCCATTTTTGTTACGATAACTGATCCCAATTCCGTTGTTTGGGCAAAAGCTAGCGATTGGTCATAGGCTGCTTGACCAAGATTACCATCAATAACCAAGATAATTTCATCTGGTTTTATTTTGTTACCGATATCTTTCATCTCTTTAAGAAGAGATTTTTCTTCTTTATGACGACCTGCTGTATCTACTATGATGACATTGTATTTTTCATTAAGGAATTTTTGAACACCATCAGAAGCGATTTTTACAGCATTTTTGTTGTCTGGTTCTCCATAAACTGGAACCTCAATTGGATCACAAAGCTGTTTCAGTTGTTCGTATGCTCCTGGTCTGAAATTATCTGCGGTCACAACTGCAACTTTCTTACCTCGTTTCTTTATATATTTAGCAAGTTTTGCTGTTGTTGTAGTTTTACCAGATCCTTGGATACCTACTAATTCAATTATAGTAGGTTTATCTGGATGTAGAGTTAAAGGATAAAACTTTGACCCTAGAAATTTAGTAAGCTCTTCGTGAATAATTGAAAGAACACTATTCTTTCTTGATAACCCCTTAGCAAGTTCTTTGTCGAGTGATTTTCGTTCAACTTCGTTCACAACATGAGCAGCTAAATCGAATTGTACATCTGCTTCTAATAATGCTTTTAACATAGCATTCTTTAGCTCGAGTATAACTTCTTTATCTGGAGGACCTCCTCTGAGAATTTTAGATATAGCACTATTTAGAGCTGATCCAAGCTTACCTAACATAAATTATCAAATGGAAAGAAGAAAAGAGATTAAAGAAGATTTTGTTTAAAGGGAAAAGAAAAAGAAAGAGATTTACAGTTTAAGTTGCTCTTCTTGTATTTGCACTGGTTCATTTGTTAATATTGCTTTCTTGTGAATGTCAATTTTGTTGACATAGTAGACTGTTCCTTTAACTTCTGAAAAAGCCCCTATTGTAACATTTTTGCCTTTAACGTCTTGTTCAACAACTGTGTTGCTAATGTCTACTTCATCAGTGGCAAACACTGTTCCTTCAACACTTGAACTCCTCTTCCTTTTCAATTTATGAGTAAGGACATTTTTGTTTATGAAAACATCTGCCCCAACCAAGTTACCCTCAACAACAATTTTTCCATTTGCTCCAACAGTTCCCTGAGAGAGTAAGTTTCCTTTTGTTATTGAAGATCCTGAAAAAGATGCTCCTTGATCTGCTTGTAGATTGTTTCCACATTTGAAACTTCCTGATGCACCAATTTTTCCTTCAACAATTACTTCACCGCCAACCTTAGCAGAACCTGAAAATTTCACGTTCCCCGTTGCTTGAAGGAACCCAGCACAGGAAAATGATCCTGAGCACTTAACATCACCATGAGCGGTAATGCTACCTTCACTTTTCAAGGAACCTGCAGCTTTTAGACTTCTACAAACTAAGTCATTCGCGATTTTTGCAGATCCAGCAAATTTAATGTCTTTAGGAATATTTCCACCACTTATTTTTGCAGAACCTGCGGTTGAAAGAGATGTATCGGAGCTGACCTTAGCTCCAGACACTTTAATGTGTGGGAAGGAGCCATTCTTTCTTGCTTCGAGTTTAGATTGTTCTAACTTTCCTTGATATCTTTCTTTTAGTTCAGAGTAATTTGTTTTATCAATTTCTCCTTCATCAAATTTTTTCTCGAGTAACTCGAGTAATTCTTCATACATTTTTACTTCATTATCGGACATATTTATCACTAAGATATAGCAGTTAGGACTCTATTTAATGGTTTTTTTAATTATTTAGAGTAAACACTTAATCATCTGGTTAAACGCTTATAATTAGAAAGTATAAAGGTTAAACCATTTGGTTAAAGAACAATCCATCAAACCAGAAGACAAAAAATAGCGTTGGTGCGGGGAGGGAGAAATACTTTTTCTTCGAGTTTATAAATCAAAGTTATGATATTATATTGATGGACTCTGTGCAAGTCATAAAACACAAAGAGAAGGAAGAATGTATTAGAACCTATTCTTTGGCACTAAAATTCAAGGATCAAACACAGAGGAAAATTGCTAACCGTCGAATCAGAGAATTAGAAAACAGACAATCGCAATTACTTCATGATACATTTGCGCAACAAGTTTCCAGAGATTTAGCACGTAAAAATCCCTTATGCTCTTTCCCCGCAACAAAAATTCAGAAACAAACGAAAAAAAGCCCCAACATATCTTTTAGTGCCTATAGCATACTATTTGCTAATTCTAAGGTGTCAATTGATAAGGAGAAAAAAGTATCAAAACTATTTGATTTCCTATTAGTTAACCCTCAACAAGCATTGGAATGGGTAATTTTAGGGCGCTCACCATTTACTGAATACTTTCTTTCAGAAAAATGGAAAGTTAATTATGTTTATGTGCTAAATTTATTGACAAGTACGAGAAGACAAATAGATTCGTTTTGGAAAAAAAAATTTTCAAGAAAATATCTAGATGAGAACCTAGAATTTAATGGATCTTTACCATGTGTCAGCCAAAAAGAAGTAGAACAATCAATTCAAGATAGCTATACCACTAAAATTGAAGAATTTGCAAAAATGAATAAATTGACAAGGAACCAAACTGACTTCCTTGAAAAACTGCAACTCTTAGTACAGAATGTCGCTACGGTTGCTCCATACATTACATCATGGATTAATATACCGCAATCTGCTAGATGGAAAAGTTTGAAAATATTGGGTAGAAAAATCGCTGTATTGATTAATGAAAGTGATAAGAAACTCAATTCAGTTTTAAGATTAGTAATAGTTTTCGCACTCTTCCCTTATTTGTGGGAGACTGTATCTCAGTTAATTAGATTAACCAAACCTGAATCGGTAGTTAGTTCTCCATTTGAAAAACGAAAAAAGAAAAATATCTCAATAAAATTAGTAATGAAATATGAATATGACGTAGTTCGCCCAGGTAATTCTGAAACAATGACTAAACTAGCAAAAAAGGATGGCTATTTCTCTCTTGGATTCCCTAGTAAAGGAAAGCCACGTGTTAATGGATTGTTGCTGTTTCCCAAAAAAGTAGTGGAATATCTCAACAATGGTGCAAAAATTAAAATTTTGCAGATAAAAAGTGGAAATGCACCTAGCTATAAACCCAAAGTTTCTGTTGTTTTAGCAGGTAACTCTCACATGTTTCTTAGTACAAAATTAACTAAGAGATTTGTTAAGCAGATTAAATGCTCAAATTCAGAAGTAATTGGATTGGATGTTAACAGAGTTGGAGTTAACATGCTAGCTTTCTCAAATGGGCTTTACTTAAACAAGATTCTGAAACTCCTATCAAAACGTTATTTGCTCTTGACAAACAAAGAAATCCCTAGAATATGTAAAGCATTAACCATCAGATCGAAGCAGAGAGATGATATTGGTTATTTTAAAGCTAAAGGAGAATTAAATCGAATATATACTAGAAGAGCAAATATCATTAAAGAAGCTAGGAAAATAATAACTCACTATATAGCTGCAGTTATTGTAAAAAGCAAATGCAAATTATTCTGTGTTGAGGATATTAAGAAATCTCCAAGAGGAAAACGAGGGGCTCTTGCAAAAGCAATATACAACATGCCGTATAAAATAAGCATTTTTGAAAAAGCAACTCAAATAGCAACCCACATACTAGTATATGAGGTTACTATAGTGTATGTAAATCCTCGAAACACAAGTAAGATTCATAATAATTGTGGAGGAACCATGCAGAGAACCTTAAAATCATATGATTATGCTGTTTGCGATAAGTGTGGGATAAGAATAAATACACACCTTAATGCAGCTAGAAATATAGCAACAAAAGGAGAACAAAAAAGCAAAAACATTAAGCTCCCCCTGGACGCCGCTAAGGGGACGGGGAACAAAATCCCTTCAAGTAAATCTACAGCTTCTGCAAGTTAGTAGATGAACTTCATTACGTGCGCAGAACGGATGGCTTCTCTTAAACTATCAAGATAAAAAAATGGTGCGGGGAGGGAGATTCGAACTCCCGAACTACTAAAGAACGGATTTCTCATCCTTCTTTCTAACCCTTGTTTTTGACGTTTAGTCAAGATCTTAAGTCCGCCGCCGTTGGCCACTTGGCTATCCCCACATTCTTCTTTGAATTTATGCGGCTATAATAGAAACTATCATTCGTTTTTTAAAACTTTTCATTTTGTTTTGATTATAAGTATTGTAACTTTGAATAGAGTTATGTCCTATTTTTGGATATCAGAAAGTAATTTTTCCTCTATAAAACAGCTTCTTATTAAGCACTGTATTTTGAAACGATGAGGTTGATACCTTGAATCACAACTTAACGTCTGCTTGATTGTAATAATCATACTCGCCATGGGCTGATTTGTTTCGTATTTGAATCCAACTAGTAATAAGATTGATATCGTTTGAAGGTATGATTTTATTCTTAGCTAATTCATCCTTCAGCTCACTTACTTTTCTATAGATCACATCCTCATTCTTCTGTTTTCTCAATTCAATGTTGTTTTTCTTACATAGGTTTCGAATATGTTGTTCTAACGTACTCCCTGCAATAACTGCCGCCGCGTCTTTGAATCCTTCGCTCAAAAGATATTCAGCTTGTTCGAGAAAACTTGAAAATAAATCTGCATGAAGAATCTCTTGAAGATTAGATAAATAACCTGCTTTCAAATCCTCATAAAGCGCATCAAACACTCCCATCGCATCTTCCAATATATGATAATTTGAACCTATTCTGTCTGTTATCTCTGATTTAAATCTTTCATAATATACAGATTCTATACCTGCTATTCGTTTTATTGCTGCTTCAGCTCTAGTTACTAGTTTATTATAATCCTCATCAAAGATGTGAGGT
The DNA here is from genome assembly GCA_023705945.1 of Candidatus Heimdallarchaeota archaeon. Lineage (GTDB taxonomy): Archaea > Asgardarchaeota > Heimdallarchaeia > Heimdallarchaeales > Heimdallarchaeaceae > UBA460. Next base: position 3,008 of record BPTM01000014.1, on the reverse strand, counting down.
TTTGTATCTCCGTCAGTTACAGATACAGCGCTTGAAATATATGATTTAGATTTTTTGGTTCTTTTTACTGCCTCCTCTTTAAGTTTTACGTAATCGTTCCAAACTACTACTAGTTGCTCCATATATGTCTCCGTTATCCCTTTTCTCATATAAATCACGATAAACTTGCATTCCTATTACATAACCTTGTTGGTATCAATCACCTTGCTAGGGTTCAGAAATTAATGCTTTCTCTAGAGTTTAAATTGTGAATTCAAGTAAACTTGAAATCTATATTGGGTTAGCTTTTTATAATAATAACTGAGTATTCTATACTGGTGGGAGTTTGTCAGAAGAATTATTATCTCTTAAAGAAGAAATAGAAGCTTTAAAAAACGAAGTTGAAAAAAATACAATTAGGAGAACAAAGGATAAAAAACTTGAAACTACAATCAAGATAATATATTTTTTCTTCATAGTTCCCTTAATAAGTATGATGGCAACTTTTGTGTACTTTAACACTGAGATATTATTGCCTGAATTTATAAGTACTATTGGCACACTACTCTTGCTTATTTATTTCTTCTTAGAAACTAGTTTAGGAAAAGCTTTAGTTTACTATTTACAAATTCAATCCTTAATATACTTAAAAAGACCTAAAACTAGAGATGCTATTATTTTTGCGGTGATATTTATTGTTTTAATTGCATTACTATTTGTTGTTCTCCCACACCTGAACTTGTTTATTGATGAACCCCTCTCTGAAATTTTTCTTTTAATTTTTACATTATTTCTTTGTTTAGGATTAATACTAGTTATGCCATTCGTTCTGTTAATTTTGCTTATGATTCTAGAATTATTTGCAAAGCTAATTTCTTCGTTGAAAAATAAAGAAATTACATCTCAAGAGCTTGCTGCTAGTATTAATACAAATGTCCGTGCAATTGTAATTGTAACGATTAGTAGTGCTTTAATTTGTTTGATGGAATATTATATTATGATTCAGGCTCTCTTAGGTTGAACTTCTACTTTTTTAATATGGGCATAACCACATTCCTTATGCATTTCCTAATCTCTATCAAGTAGAATTTCCATAAATCTACTTTTCTTGGATTGTAGAAATACGTTTAATCGTTGTTGAAACTCCTATTTTCAAATTTGCTCGCTTGCTTGTTCTTTGACCATATAAACTATGTATTTACATCTATCTCGTTTGGAATGAAAGAAGGCTATAGCATAGGTCTCATCCTAACCTATAACCTTAACAAAGTCTACTTCGCAAAGATCTAACTGATGTTTATACTCTGGTTCTATCCTTACAAATCCATCTTCTTTATCAAACCTAAAGCACATATTGTGATTACTATTGTATTTTCTGTGAACCCTGTTACGCTAAAGAGTAACTAAGACGCAAGATGGATAAGCTCTTAAGGTAAAACTTGAATTAAAGCCATTATGGATGAATATCTATCAAAAAACTACAAAAAAAATGATATTCCACAAAAGTATGAGGATTTAACTATAGATGACAAAATTAACATCTTCATCGATAGAGTAAGATGGTGGCAATTAGATGTAGCAGATAAAATAATTAACGGGTATATAGATGAAGATGGGCGAGAAATACCTAAAATTCCTGATTCAAATTTTGCTACATTAAGTGTTGTTTTATCATATTTTGAGATGATTGGAAAATATTGCGAAGGATACGCTGGTAAATCAAAAGCAAGACACTATTTCACCAAAGGATTTCTTATTATTTCTAAAATGATGAGTTGGAGCGGAAGTCTACCTTTCACTGATGAAAAGATAGCCACTATAAAAAAAATAGTTGAAGAAAAACTAAACACAAAACTAGAAAAAGAAGAACTTGAAAAAATAAATATAGCTCAGTTTAATATGAGAGGGTTGAATGAAGAAACGGGAAAAGTTCTTTATGAAGAGGCTAGATGTTGTCTTTACCATAACGGTATGCCGTCTAGAAAAATAAAGTTTGGAGATTTTGCTGAAACCTTTGTGATGATTTCAGTAAGTGGTGATAGAAATTTCGTTATTTATAATATTAATCCATCTAAACTACCAAATGAATTATTGAAACATTTGCATCTTTATGAGGAACAACTACGAAATGAAAAGAATGTAGATATAAGGAAAAACTTTGAAAAGAGATTTGATTACGACATCATCGGTAAGAAAGAAGAATAGTCTTATTTATCGTCAACCCGCTTGATTGTTGTCTCTCCTATGGATGTAACCTTGTGGGATCTCTTGGTAGTAAACGTCCTTCTCTAATATTTGGTAAATTAAGTGTTTTTGAACAAATCTTTCTATTCCAGTTCCACTGCCACCATGTGAGAGTAGACTTTTTATTTTGAGTAGATTGTTTTTTTAATCCAATTTCTTCTGAGAAAATTTCCTGAAGATTCAAGATGATATTTACTTGTATTAGCTTCATAAATGTGAAATTCAAATTATTCTAAGAAAAGCATTGTCCTAGATGGATCCTCTTTTGTAATAATTTATTAAACCTAAATAAAAAGAAAATGCAACTAATCTGCTTGTTTCATTTGAAGATATATTTAAAGATTATCACTTTTATTTGTTCAAAAAGTCAAAAATCTTATCACCCTTTATTATCAGAATAACAACAACTATTGCAGCTAATAAAATGAGAATCAAGTAAAGAAGCCACGTTGAGTTTTGAAATATAATTTTTTGTAGTCCAATATATACTAATGCACACACTAAAAATACAACAAAACTCACAACAATGAAAAATCCACTAAAAAACATTGAATTTGATATTATGCTTTGAGTGGTACCTTTACCATGCTGGACAGCTACATATACACCAATTGGGATAATTATTACGTTTATTACAAATAGAAACACTATGTTGACGATAATCAACTCAAATATGATTATGTTGACATTTGCTAATAAATCTGCTCTGATAAGTAAAGTAATAATACTTATTGTTAACTCCACCCACATCGGTGACAGTTAAATAAGAGGGGTTACAGTGGGTA
>BPTM01000013.1 GCA_023705945.1 Candidatus Heimdallarchaeota archaeon | reverse complement strand
ACCTTGGATGCTTATGGATTTGAAATGTCATATATATATACAGACATATACATCATTGAAGATGGTTCCATAGATATTTACTATAAAATGGAATTTAACTGTCTAAGTGGTTATCAACCAATAGATGTTATTGATGTTGGATTTCCAAATAATCATTACCAACTATCTTCTGTTACAGCTAAATTAAATGGAACAGAAATAGATAGTTCAAGGATTAAGAAAAGTGAATATGTTGAGATTGCAGCTGAAATCTGGCTTACAGATGTTGGATATATTTACCCCGGTGAATCTGCAGTTTTTGAGGTATACTGCCATAATCCTGCGATGGTATATCCTGATAGTGAGGATGGTTATGCTTCGTGTGTATTTTTGCAAACTTGGTTTGGTGGGGTTTCCGGTGTTTATACTTCTGGAAATACTGCAAAACGTGTAAGATATCATTTTCCTGATGCGTTGACTGATATAAACGAAGCAGTCGTAAGAGAAACTACTTCTAGTTATGTGGATGCTGAATTAAGTGATGCTAGTATTGATGCTCCTGGGCTCTATATTGAATTCAATGACATAGGCTCTCCATATGACGGATATATGTCTGCTGTTGCTCTCCCAGAGGAATATGTGAAAGTACATAGTGTTTTCTGGAGTTTAACCCTATATAACATGAGGGGAACAATTATTTTCTTTGCTGTAGTGACTGTGATTGTTATATTTTACTTATTGAGGAAAAGAAGAAAGAGCAAAGAATACCTTCCACCAATAGTAACAACGCTAGGTGGGGGTGTGAAGAAGGATTTAACACCCTCACAAGTTGCAATACTATTACAAAGACCTTTAGCTCAAGTTGCAACGTTGATGCTATTTGAAATGATGAAACTAGGTTATTTGGAGATTAAGACTACAAAACCCGCTTTAAGGTTTCAAGTGGTTGTTAGTTCTCAAATAATTAATCAGCTTCCTAAATATCAACAAAGCCTTATAGCAGGTATTAGAAAAAGAAATAAAGAAGATGTAAAATGGGAAAAAGGTGCTAGTTCTGGGACTATCCCTCGCGAACCAGTTCACCAAACTGAATTGAAAAAGGCTCTCATAACACGTATTAAAGCTGTTTCTAAAAAGATGAAGGGCTACTCCGTTAGAAGAACAAAGAAGCATTATGAGGAAATTATCGATAGATCATGGGAGGAGATGAAGAAAACTACTCCTGAACTTAAAGATGCATTTCTTTGGATCATGGTTGATGAAGGATATGAAGAGCGACTTGAAAGACGAGGGGATGGTTACTACTATCCCCATTGGTACGTCCGAAATTACTATTTCTATACAGGACGTATATACACACGACCCCCTTCTAGATCATTCTTCAGGATTCAACACCACAGCGGATCAACTCACGTGGCTCCAATTAACAGTCTCCAATCAGGAGTCATAACAAAACCACAAACCTTCACAAAAGCTTTACAAAAAGCTACACGTCCTCCTGTTTCCAGAAGTGGTGGTCGAAGTGGTGGTGGAGGAGGAGGATGTGCTTGTGCATGTGCTTGTGCATGTGCTTGTGCAGGAGGTGGAAGATGATGCGAGAAAAGAAAATGTCTCATATAAGAAATCTAGATACTTTTGCAAGAATGCATTTAAGGAAAGAGAAAAAGGGTAATAGTTTACTCTTGGTAAATGCCACTAGAATTTTTCATTTAAACAGAACTGCAACCGATTTTGCTTCTCGGGTAATTGAAGGGAAAACCAATGAGGAAATTGTTGCCGAGGTTAAACGAAAATATCGTGTAGATGAGATTCAATTAATGAACGACTTAGTGGATTTCAAGACATCGATTATGGATCTCTTAACAAAACCTGATATTGATCCTGTACAACACTTATCTCAAGATATCAGTTCTTTACTAGAAACTCCTTTCTCGGCTCCCTTGCGCATGGATTTGGCCTTAACCTACAGATGTAATAATAAATGTACTAAATGTTATGTTGAACATAAGAGAGAAATTATCGAATTAGCTACAGACGGATGGAAACAGGTATTAGACAATTTGTGGGAAATTGGTATTCCTCATGTTACTTTTACTGGTGGAGAACCTACATTAAGAAAAGATTTACCAGAGTTAGTGGAGTATGCTGAAGATTTGGGAATTATCACTGGTATAATCTCGAATGGTAGGATGTTTAAGGATAAGAAGTTTGTAGACAAACTAGTTACCGCTGGAATAGACCATTTCCAAATCACTATTGAGAGTCATGATGAGAAGCTTCATGATGAACTTTGTGGTTTTAAAGGAGCTTGGAAGGAAACTGTTCAAGGAATCAAAAACATAGTTCCTACTCCGGTATATATTTTAACAAATACAACCTTAACTCCTTATAATATAAAGGACATTGAGAAAACAATAGATTTCCTCGATTCTCTAGGCATAGACCACTTTGCTGCAAATGGCATCATTAAATCTGGTGGTGGAAAAAGTGAAGATTTCACTCTCTCTGTCGAAACACTAGATGATGTTATTAGCAGAATAATGAAGAAAGCAGAAAAAAAAGACATGAGTTTCCTTTGGTACAGTCCTACAAGATATTGCGATTTTAATCCAATTGAGAAAGGATTAGGATTAAAACAATGCACAGCAGCTCATATTGCAATGGCAATAGAACCTGATGGTATGGTTCTACCATGTCAAAGTTATTTTGAACCATTAGGTAATATCTTGAATACAAAATGGAAGAAAATATGGAATAGTAAGCTTGCTAAGAGTCTCAGGAAAATGAAATATCTGCCTGATGAATGTACTGATTGTCCTGAAATGGAAATTTGTGGAGGAGGATGTCCTCTTAATTATAGTGCTCCAACAACTGTTTGTAGGGAATCCTTCTCATAACATTGACAAATGGGTGTTTCAAATGAATGAAAAACCAAGAGTTAATTGGGGTCCAGAAATAGAAGAGCAGTTTGAACGCCAAGCATCTTGGACCCTTTTTTTTCGCAACCAAATCTACAGAAAGATAGGTTTAACCAAAGCAAAAAATGTCTTAGAAATTGGTTGTGGGATGGGTACAATAACTAGAGAACTAAGAGATCGAACATCTGCTAAGATAACTGCTATAGATATAGACGAACGAATGATTGAAGTAGCTAAGCAGAGAGTTGAAAACGTAGAATTTCTTGTGGAAAATGTTGAAAACCTTCCTTTGAAAGATAACAAATTTGACATTATACTTTTTCAATATCTTTTGTTGTGGGTAAAGAATCCAATCAAAGCTATGAATGAAATCTACAGAGTATGTAAAAAACAAGGATATGTAGTAGCTTTAGCTGAACCCGATTATGGAGGGTGGGTTGAGTATCCTGAACTAAATCTTGGTACAAAGCATATTGAATATCTAATGGATGAAGGCGCTGATCCTTTAGCTGGAAGAAAAATACTTTCCTATTTTGAATCCACGGAACTAGAAACTGAAATTTCTGTTATAGCTCAAACATGGAACAAAGAAGCTTTAATTAATAACATAGAAGAAGAGTGGAAGAGAGTATTTGAAGCAAATCTGATAACAGAAACAGAATTTAAGCAAGTCATAGAAAAAGAGAAAAAGCTGATCGAGCAGAACAGAAGGATGATTTTTATTCCAGTATTTACTGCAATAGGAAAGAAAACTAAATAAAATAAAAGAGTGGTCGGGCCTCCGTGATTTGAACACGGGACCGCTCGGTTACCACCGGCTGACGCCTTGATCATTGTTCACAAGGGTGTCTTTGACTACAGCCGAGTGCTCTAAGCCACTGAGCTAAGGCCCGATTTTTATTAGTGTGTGAGCATTTACCCTTATACCTAATCTCTTTCAATTGCTTTTCTTCTTAAATTTTTCTTTTCTATCTTCATTTATTTCTACTATTTTTCTAATGAAAATTTAATGGATCTTTCTAACTTCCCTCATTTCTATAAATTTAAAAACAATAATTTCCCCTAATAATTTGGATTAATATGAGTGAATCGAATGTTCATTATTTTAAACTTCTAGAGAAAAAACATGACGTAGAAGAAGATATTTTTAAAAAACTAGGCGATTTGCAAGATTTGAAGAAAAAAATTGCCGAACAAATGAAGAAGAAAGCTCGAGATAATAGAGAAAGAGAGGAACAACTGTTAAAGAAAATCGATTTTGAAGAACAAGGTCTGATAGATAAAGCTTTCAAATGTGAAGTTGCAACAAAGAAGAAAGAAGCACACATTGCTGAAAAAGAATATAAAATACGAGAGTTTGAGAGAAGAATCAAAAAGGTTGAAGTAGAAATAGATCAACTTGAGCAAGAATTAAATGAGGTAGAAGGTGATATTTCCGCCCATCAGTCTGGTCAACCATCTCGACCAAAGGAATCCTACCCACTTGAACCTACTGTTCTTGAAGATGATTAGAATTTTACTTTTCCCCTTTCTTCTGTTGCTAAACATTATTTTGTAATATTTTGTTCTTCCAAGAAATTTATTTATAGTTGCAGTTCCAATAACTTAGGTGAGTACATATGGATTTATATGGAACAGCTGATTGGAAAACAGAAAAACATGTACCCGTTATTGAAGTAGATGACGTTGTTAAGAGTGGAGAAAAAACTCCTGTTACTGTTAGTGTAGGAAAAGAAATCTCACACCCTAACAAAACAGAACATCACATTTCATGGATAAAACTAATGTTTTGGCCAGAAGGTGAGAAATATCCTTATCAAATTGGATTAGCTAATTTTGATGCACACGGTGCTTCAATAAAGGGTCCTGATATAAGTGGAGTTTATTCTGAACCTTATGCAGTTTTTCAGCTCAAAACTGAAAAGCCAGGAAAGCTTATCGCTACCTCTTATTGTAACATACATGGTTTTTGGAAATTTGAAAAAGAAATAAAAGTTGAATAAACTTCCATTTTTTTTCTATTTTTTTCTATATTACTCTTCACTAAACAATTCTTTAATTTTTAATGGCATTTTTTCAGTTGATTCGTAACCGCTCTTTATAGTGTCATATGATTTTCCTTCAACCTTACGTTTTCTGAATTTGAGGGGATCAAAATAGACTAATAAGAACAAAGCGATTGCGGCTCCAGTTGCACCTATAACCACTAAAACCTTGCCAACTGTTGTGAATACAAGTGCATCATAAAGGATAATAAGCACGTCATAATCGCTTGCTATAGATAAATCTGTAACTAGCCATCCCATCCCATCCTCAACTTCAACTGATGCTTTGCCATTTGTTGAATAGCTTATAGAATTAAGATACATAGCCCAATCTGATTCTGTTGTTGGATTCTTGTATGAGAGCCTGATTTCACCTAATGCATCAGAATTTTCAACAATATAAAAAAGCTCATAGTATTTTGGTTTAATAGTGCTTATTGGAAATATTGCTCTATAAGATTCTTCTACAGAATTAAAACTCCAACAGTAGAGGTCATCCTTGTATGAATATCCCTCAGTATTTGAGTTCCTTTCAACTGGAAAAGAAACTTGTTCTACACTAATTTCTATTTTTTCATTATTTGGGTTAGTTAAAGTAACTGTATATTGACCATCTTTAATGAAAGCTAAGTATAAATCTAGTGTATAATTGTACCTTGAGGATAAAATCATGTTACTCAAATTTTTAACCTCAACATGAAACCTCCTTGAATCATGTTTTTTAAATTCTAAAATAACTATACTCTCTGATGATTCTTCGTAAGTAAGTATTATACTATCCTGAGCTTCAATTGTGTAGTTTTTTGCTGTAACTATTATATCAGTTGAATAATAAAAATTGAAACACAACAACAGTAGCATAATAAAATATTTCTTTCTCCCCATGTGAATCAGTATAATATTCATTTTTTAGCTATAAAAAATGATTCAAAAGAATTTACTTATGTACAACAATTTTATTCTCTTTACTTGGTAGATTAGAGTTGAAAACATCAAAAATTGAACCAATATATGCTCCTATTAAAGCACCCACAAATGCAGCGATCAAAGGTGCCCACCAATAAGTTGTCAGATCAATTTGTTTCGCTGTCAAAGGAGTGATGAGCATAAAAATAATTGAAAATAAGACTGCAAACAATAGCTTGAATGTCATTTTATCTCCCTTTTCGGGTGTATCTTTTCTTTTGTTTTCATCTAATCCTAATTCATATAACTCAAGACCTATCTCAAATTCAACCTCCTCGTATCCCTCAAGATAGTCAGTGTCATCTTCTTCATCTATCATTGCAGATACATATGATGCTTGATAATTATTTTTTCTCATCTATAGAACCTCAATTATATACGTATATAAAAGGAAAACAAATACTTTTTGGTAATCAAGGGTATCACTTTTTTATTGCGGACAATCTTTATTTAAGTTGCAATTTATGATAATTTATGGATAAAGCAGTTCAAAAGGAAGGCGGAGAGTTCCCCCGTCCAGGCTCAGTAGAACATAACTTCCTATTTGGTGATGAAATTCAACAACAGAAATCGCTAAAACGTTGGAAGCGCCTTAACAAATATGTCACTATCCCCCTCTATAAATTGGGAATATTTCCCCTATTTGGTTTTGGCAAGATATTTCTTTTACTTTACACAAAGGGGCGAAAAACAGGAAAAATGAGGACAACTCCTCTTGAATATAGAAGAAAAGACGGAGAGGTTTACGTTGTAGCAGGAAGAGGTGGAAAAGCTCATTGGTTCAATAACCTCACAACTAATCCAGATGATGTGGAAGTGAAAATGGGTTTTCGTAAATTCCCAGCAAAGTATGAGCTAATTGAGGATGTAGAAACAAAGAACCAATTTTTCGTATGGTATGTGACAAAATTCCCTCGAGATGCTAAATTTCTTTTTGGATGGAACCCAAAGGAAGATGATCCAAAAGAAGTTGATTTTACAACATTTTCTTCTTTAATCAAACTGATAAAAATAATAAAAAAGAATACGTATTAGTTATCTACTTTCCCCTATATTTTTTTAGAATCAGTAACACAATTGATATAGCTATGACACTTATAATTGGTGCAAATGCAATACCTTCGCTTACTGTTGGACTCCATCCTGCAAGTTTAGCCCATAACCACCAGATTGCGTAAGCTTTCAAGTTTCCATTTAGTGCATAACTATGCGCACAAACGCAGTCATACCAATCAACACCTTCAGTATGTGTTGCTTGCCAATCTAAAGCCCAATTACCATTATGTGTCTCATTGTACCAGCTACAACTATCAGTAACATTTTTGTCACCATAATAATTACCGTAACCTACTGAAGAGTGAAAGCTTACTCAATCTTACCAAAGAGAGAAAGAGTATCGAGAACAATCTTCTTCAACAAATAAGAAATGAAAAGGTAAAATGCTGGTAAGAATAGGAATAGCAACAGAACTGATAGGAATCTCTCCAAGCACCTTGAGGAGATGGGAAAAAGAAGAAAAATACTAGAGATTATTAATCTTTATACCGGATTGGTTGATAATATAGTTAATCTATACTTCACGAAATGAAAAATAGCTACACCATCATTCGTATACCTCATTAGAATGTTGGTTCATTTTTTTCATGATCTAATACTCCCCCAAATGGGGATTAGAATACCCCACAGTAAAATTAGAACATTTAACAGGTATTGATAGGTCTCAGCTATTAAACTTCATGTTTAACTGTTTTATTTTTAAATATCTGGAAGATAAAAATATGACTCATACTTTTAAATAATGTTACTTATAAAACAAGTAGGAATAAAAATCAGTTTATTCATTGACAGATAGTTAATATATTGTCTATTTCCTTTTGTTTAAACAGGATAATTTTACAAGTACAATGCTTGTTAATGTGTTCAACCATTTCTGAAGCAGTAGAACTAAATCTGTTTGCAA
>BPTM01000012.1 GCA_023705945.1 Candidatus Heimdallarchaeota archaeon | reverse complement strand
ATCTACTACATCTATTCCTACAAGGTGAATAAATGAATATAGAAGAAATTGAAGAGAAAAATAGTACTACTAGTGATAATAAACTGCAATTAGCATTTTATTGGGCAGCCAGCTGCGGAGGCTGCGAAATAGCTGTATTAGACATAAATGAAAAAATATTGGATGTTGTTGCAATAGCTGATATACTTTTCTGGCCAGTAGCAATTGATACTAAGTATAAAGATGTTGAAGAAATGGGAGATAATCATATTGATGTTTGTTTCTTCAACGGTTCAATTAGGACCTCAGAACAGGAACATTTAGCACATCTTCTTAGGAAGAAATCGAAAACAATGGTAGCATTTGGCGCTTGTGCAGTTAATGGTGGAATACCTGGTTTAGCTAATTTAGCAAGTAGAGAAGAAATTTTCACCGTTTCGTATCTAGATAACCCTTCAACCTCTAATCCTCAAAAAACTCTACCTAAAACATCAGTTAAAGTTAAAGAAGGAACGCTTACTCTTCCTGAATTTTATGACGAAGTTAAGAGTCTTAATCAAGTAATTGATGTTGATTACTACTTACCTGGCTGTCCACCTCATCCTGACATGATCATGACTGCAATAGGTGCAATTGCAGAAAATAAACTTCCTGAGAAAGGAGCTGTATTAGGACCACTAAAGTCAGTCTGTGATGAGTGTAAATTTGAAAAAACTGAGAAGAAAATTGATTCAATTAAACGGATATATGAACTTGATTTTATCGAAGACAAATGTCTCCTAGAACAAGGAATTATCTGTTTAGGTCCAGCTACTAGAGGAGGTTATTTAGCTCAATGTCTAGATGCGTTTATGCCTTGTACAGGTTGTGGAGGACCAGCTCCAAATTCTATTGATCAAGGCGCAAGTATGATGTCAGCATTAGCTTCTATCCTTGGATTAGAAGGAGAGGAAGAGATGAAAGAAGAGGAAGTAGAGAAACTGATTGAACAAATAGTAGATCCAGTAGGTACTTTCTACAAATATGGTTTACCGACAGCAATAATTAACAGGAAAGTGCAAGAATGACAACAATAACAATAAATCCAATTACTCGATTAGAAGGTCATGGAAAAATTATTATCTTTCTCAATACTGAAGGAGATGTTGACAATGTCTATCTTCAAATACCAGAATTGAGAGGTTTTGAAAGATTTGCTCAAGGGAGAAGAGCTGAGGATATGCCTCAAATTACTTCTAGAATTTGTGGTGTATGTCCTGTTGCACATCATTTTGCATCAGCAAAAGCATTGGACAGAGCATTCAATGTAGACCCTCCAATTGTCGCTAAGAAGCTCAGAGAACTTATGTATAGTGGTTATTTTATCTATGACCACATCCTTCATTTCTATTATCTAGGGGGGCCTGATTTTATTGTAGGTCCAGATGCACCAGCTGCTCAAAGAAATATTTTGGGTGTAATCGAAAAAGCTGGATTAGAAATAGGAAAAGAAGTAATTAAACATAGAGCGTACGGTCAAAAAATCACTGCAATATTAGGGGGTAAAGCTACTCACCCCGTTTGTGGACTTCCAGGTGGTGTTTCTAAACCTCTTTCAGATGAAGAAGTAACTGATATCAGAACAATGGTTACATCTTGTGTTGATTTTGCTCAATTCTCGCTAAAGATTTTTGATGATATTGTTCTTAAAAATGAAGATTATGTGAAGCTCATCTTAAGTGATCCCTATACATTGAAAACGTATAACATGGGTCTTGTCGATGAAAACAACAAAGTCAATTTCTATGATGGACTTATTAGAGTTACTGATACTAAAGGTAAAGAATTCCTCAAATTTGATGTCAATGACTATTTTCAACATATAGATGAGCATGTTGAGGAGTGGAGTTATATCAAATTTCCATATCTGAAAAAGATTGGTTGGAATGGTTTTACTGATGGTCAAGAAAGTGGTGTTTATAGAGTAGGACCACTTGGAAGATTAAATGCAGCTGATGGTATGGCCACACCTTTAGCAGATGCAGAATACAAAAGAATGTATGAAACTTTAGGAGGAAAACCTATCAATTCTACATTAGCTTTTCATTGGGCAAGACTAATAGAACTATTATATGCAACAGAAAGAGCTCAAGAGCTGATAAATGAACCAGATATTACTTCCAAAGAAATCAGGAACCCAGTAGGAGAACCAGGAGAAGGAATAGGAGTCACTGAAGCAGCTCGGGGAACTCTTATTCATCATTATAAGCTAGATGAAAAGGGGTTAGTCGAAAAAGCAAATCTAGTGGTTGCAACAACAAACAATTCAGCAGCAATTAGCATGTCAATTAGGGAGGCTGCAAAGGGTTTAATCAAGAAAGGAGAAGTAAATGATGGCTTACTCAATATGGTAGAAATGGCATTTAGAGCCTACGACCCATGTTTTGCTTGTGCTACTCATTCTCTTCCTGGACAAATGTTGATAGAGGTTCAAATCTATTCTCATGATAAGAGATTACTCAAATCAATAAAAAGAAGTGAGAAGAAATGACAATCACACAAACTAAATCAGAAATAAAAAAATTTGAACCAAATATTGTAGGATTCTTGTGTAATTGGTGTAGTTATGCTGGTGCTGACTTAGCTGGAACTAGCAGAATACAGTATCCTCCAAACATCAAAATAATCAAAGTCATGTGTTCTGGAAGAGTAAATCCAATGTTTGTTGTGAATGCACTTCAACAGGGAGCAGATGGAGTTCTCATAGGAGGATGTCATCCAGGTGATTGTCATTATCAACATGGAAACATGCTAGCAAGAAGACGAATAGTCGTAATAAAGGCACTCTTAGAGTTTATGGGTATTGACTCAAGAAGAGTTCGATTGACATGGGTTTCAGCTGCTGAAGGTAGAAAATTTGCTGAAGTAATTACTGAAATTACTGAAGAAATCAGGGATATAGGTCCTATGAAGCAAATTAAGAGGGTGAATGTATGGTAGACCAGAAACTGCTAGTAAAAGAAGTGAAGAAAATCGTTTCACGGGATGACGTTAAGTATGTTGTTGGTTACAAAAAAGGAACACATGGTTTTACTATAAGTCCTGCTTTTGCTTATTCATCAGAGTATGTTGAGAAATTTATATTCAATCCTTTATGTAAAAAGAATCTAGCCGTTTATCCTATTTTGGAAGAGAAGCTACCTTTGAGAAGAGGAGATGAAGAGGATACACGCAAAATAGGTGTCGTTGTAAAAGGGTGTGATGCTAGAGCTTTGATCCAAATAATTCAAGAAAAAGGACTAAAACGCGAAGATTTGGTGATAATTGGTATTCCATGCTCTGGCGTAATAGATATAAGGAAACTTAATTCAAAATTGCCTAATACAAAAGAATACTCAGAAATAATTGAGGATCAAGATGAATATAAGATAACCATTAATGGTGATGTCCACAATTTTGCGAAAGAAGAATTACTAGCAGATTTTTGTACAAGTTGTGTAGCTCCCAATCCATTAATTTATGATGTTCTGATTGGAGAGAAAGTTGAACCTTGGGCAGTACAAGATCATGTCGGCATCAAATCTTTAGAAGATAAAAAAGTACTTGAGAGATGGGATTACTGGGAGAAGCATTTTCAAAGGTGCATCAGATGTTATGCTTGTAGAGAAGCATGTCCATTATGCTATTGTGAAACTTGTATGGCTGATTTATTGGAACCACAATGGATTAGGAGATCTGTTAATATTTCTGAAAATACCGCATGGAATATCATGCGAGCGTATCACTTAGCAGGGAGATGTGTAGGATGTGGGGAGTGTGAGAGTGTTTGCCCCGTCAATATTCCACTTATGGAATTAAACAAGAAAATCGAGAAAGAAGTGAAAGAAATGTTTAGTTATACAGCTGGTATGGACATAGAGGAAAAACCATTATTTGGAATGTTTAAACCTGATGATCCTGAGGAGTTTGTTTTGTGAGGTGATAATATGGAAAACTTAATTCTAAATAAAGAAAAACTTCCTGAACTGATTAGTAAACTCTCTTCAGAACACATTTTATATGGTCCTATTGAAGAAGATGGATTGTCGCAATTTAAGCAAATCAAGAATCATAATGAATTAAACTTAGATTATCTTTTAACTAGAGTCTCACCTAAATCAATTATCTTTAAACAAACAGAAACATTGTTTACTTTTAAACCAGGAAGGAAAGGTTCAGTAAAGTCCTCAAACATTAAAGTAGAAAAAAGTGTGGTTTTTGCAATTAGACCATGTGATGCACGTAGTTTTTCTATTCTTGATCCTGTGTTTAATGGAGATTTTGAAGATCCATTCTATATTTCAAAACGAGACAATACAATTTTAATTGGACTAACTTGTAACAAACCAGATTCAAATTGTTTCTGTACTTCCTTTAATGATAGTCCAGGTTCGACAGAAAATGTTGATTTGTTATTTACAGATTTAGATGACAAGTACTTTGTTGAAGTTGTAACAGAAAAAGGGAAGAATCTTCTAGAAGCTGTGAAAGATTTATTCAATAATTCTTCAAAGAAAGAAGAGAGTTCAAAGAACGATATTGAGCGTCACGCTATAGAAAGTATATCAAGAAAGATGAATCTTGATGATATTGTTCTTAAACTTGATAAATTATTTGATCACGAGTTATGGTATAATACTGCACTAAAGTGTGTAAGCTGTGGGATATGTACCTATCTTTGTCCAACTTGTCACTGTTTTGATATGCAAGATGAATCAACTCTGCGGGAAGGAGCACGAATTCGAGTATGGGATTCTTGTATGTATCCAGAGTACACACTTCATGCTTCAGGACATAATCCCAGAGATGCTCGTATGAGCAGAGTGAGAAATCGAGTATATCACAAATTTAATTATTTTCCAAAAAATGCTGGTGTAACTGCATGCACGGGATGTGGGAGATGTATCGATTATTGCCCAGTTAACATCGACATTATTGATCTTATTGAAAAAGTGGAGGTCGTATCAAATGAATAAGAATCCATATAGTCCTTGGACTGCTACTATAGCAGAAGTTAAACAGGAGGCTGTTGGAGAGAGACCTATTAGGACACTTAGATTAGTTTTAGAAGATGAAGAAGCTAAAAACAATTTTGCATTTATACCTGGTCAATGTGTAATGGTAAGCCTATTTGGTAAAGGGGAGTGTTTCTTTGCTATATCTTCTTCTCCAACACAGAATGAGTATTTAGAAGTAAGTGTGCTAAGATTAGGTAAAGTAACAACGGCTTTGCATCAATGTGATGCAGGAGACACTGTAGGGATAAGAGGTCCGTATGGGAACCATTTTGATGTTAAAGGTTGGGAAGGTAAAAATATTTTGTTTATAGGTGGAGGTATAGGACAAGCTCCACTTCGTTCACTAATTAACTATACATTAGACAACCGTGAAAAATACAAAAATTTAGATATTATTTATGGTGCCAGAACGACCAAAGATTTGTGTTATAAAGATGAGTTTGCAGAATTAGAAAAACGTGATGATGTCAATATTCATCTTTCAATTGACGTCGAAGAAGAAGGATGGAAGGATTTTGTAGGTTTTGTACCAGATAATCTGAAAAGAGTCAATCCAGTTCCAGAAAATACTATTGCAATTACCTGTGGTCCCCCAATTATAATCAAATATGTAATTCAAAATCTCGTTGAACTTGGGTTTGAAGATGAACAAATTTTCACAACTTTAGAGATGCGAATGAAGTATGGAATTGGAATCTGTGGTAGATGTAATATTGGGGATCTTTACGTCTGCAAAGATGGTCC
>BPTM01000011.1 GCA_023705945.1 Candidatus Heimdallarchaeota archaeon | reverse complement strand
CATTCTGGATATTATTGGGTGCACTCATCTATCTCTCTCTAGGAAGAAGAAGGGATAAAATACTCAAAAAAGAAACCCATAAAATTGTTTAAATTTGAAAGAAAAGCTATATGAGAAATGTTTTGCGTTGTATCTATATGGGAGAAATACCTACTTTTGCTAACAGATTTGAAAAGTGGACTTGGAAGACAGTAGGCTGGGCTTTTCTTTGTTTTCTTCTTATTGCAAGTGTTAATGGATTATTTTCATATCTTTTCGATGTTCTACTTTTTGAAATTCAGATAGGTTATGTTTACTTCTATTTCTCAATTATCTTCTTCACGATAATACTTTATTTCTTTTACACAAAGTTCAAGGTTAATTGGTTTGGAACTTTTACTTTTGGTCTTTGTGGGTTGATAGGAATACCAATTGAATTGTGGTTAGAATATTATGCTAATCCAGTTTTGAAATCTCCTTGGGGAGCTGTTGGTTGGGGAGCAATCTATATTGCATATGGTTTAGTTGCAGATCTGTCAATGATGTTGACTAAACTATTAAAAAATGAAACTAAAGCTGTTGTGCTCTCTGCAGTTATCTTTTCTTCCATAGCAATACTATTGACTTTGATTCCATTATCTTGGTTCTATGTTCCAGAACCTGTTGCATCAAAAAGTTTTCTTACTTATTGGTATTTCTTAATTCCCTATGGAATTATCCAAGGGGCAATCGGAGCTTATGCTGGAATGAAACTTGCGTCAAATTGAGAAAAGAGAAAATGTTCTATAAACTATATAAAAAAAATCACAGAAGTGTCCTTATCCTAAATGGTTAAGTTCTGGTCCTGGAAATAAATGAAGTAGCTCCCCAATAGAGAACAATGTTACATCAGGTTCTAGTTCTTTGAGTTTATCTTGAGTGTATTTGGCATTTACGCCCAAAATGGCAACCGTTTTGGTGCCTGCTGCCTTCCCTGCTAGGATATCTTGAGGAAAATCTCCTATCATCGCACATGTTCCAGGTTGTTTATTTAGAGCCTCACATACAAGAAGGATTGGTTCTGGATTAGGCTTAATTTTTTTAACGGAGTTTCGTGTAACGATGAAATCGAATTTATTAAGAATATTTAAGGTCTTTTTAGCTCTACCAACTGTTTTGTCTCCAGCGTTAGTGACTAAAGCCATCTTGTACCCACGTGATTGAAGAGTCTCTAATACTTCCGCAACACCTTCAAGGGGTACAAGTTCTTTGAACGCTAGAGGATCAGCTCTAACCAACTTCATTACTCTATAAACATCTTTCAAGGAAGCTTCTGAATCCTTAATAGCTTTAAGGAATATTTTCAATTTTAAGATTTTAGCGCTTCCCATCTCTGTTTCCATTACTCTTGTTAAGACTTTTTCAAAAGCTTCTTGTTTTTTCTGTTTATCATGATCAGGTTTTAATTTATCGTATGCTCTGAAGAAAGGTTCCCACCATCTTTTTCCCAGGTCTGTAAGAGTACCATCCATATCAAAAAGAAGTGTGTCAACGACCTGAAAAGATTTCATTAATGGTAGATTTTCTTAGTTTTATAAAAAAGTTTATTCTCTGCTAATAAAAGTTCAAGCACTTTGTAAGTCGCTTGAAGATGAAAACCATTGGATTGTATAAGTAATATTGAATTATTTGATGTAACCTAATTACGTTACTAGTTTGTTACAGTGATTTTTTCTTCTAGGTGAAAGTCTATTGAAGAATTTCCTATATGTAAGATGAAATCTCCTTTCTCTAATTTCCAATCCTTACTAGAGACATCGTAGAACGCCAAATCCTTTCCTTTAATCTCGATGGGGATGGTTTTTGTTTCGTTAGGTTCTAAAAACACTTTTTTGAAACTGATCAATTCTCTCTTAGGTCTATCAACTGAGCTCTTTACATCCTCAGAATAAACTTGAATGACTTCACTCCCTGCCTTATTTCCAACGTTAGTTATCTTTACTTTAATCTCTAAGATTTCATACATTGCATTTAGTTTGTTTTTAGTGGTTTGAACTTCCTCAAATTTGAAATCAGTATATGAAAGACCAAACCCAAATGGAAATAGAGGCTCGATATTTTCTTTTTCATAGTGTTTATACCCCACATAAATTCCTTCCTCATAGTAAACCTTGTGATCTACTCCTGGAAAGGTACTCTCAGATTTGTGAGAAGGGCAATCCTCTATCTTCTTTGGAAAGGTCATAGGAAGTTTACCTGATGGATTAACATCACCAAATAGAACATTTGCTATTGCTCTTCCCCCTTCCATTCCTGGATACCATGCTTCAAGAACAGCAGGAACATTTTCTAGCCAATCCTCCATTGAAACAGGACTACCGTTTATCAAAACAACAATAGTTTTTGGATTAATCTTAACTGTTTCATTTATCTGCACGATTTGAGATTCAGATAACCCTAGCTTGTTTCTATCTGCTTTTTCTGATTCATTTCCAAACTCAATTTCTTCTTCTATAATTTTTTCACTCATAAATTTGGTTGGTGAATCGTGATTTAATCCCATAAAGAGAAGAACATAATCAGCTTTAGAAATATCTTTAGTAATTTTCACTTTTCCATTGCACTTCTCTTCTAGACCTTTCAAAGGAGTAATCTCATAAGGAGGTGTAACAGCAGCCGCACCACCATTTAAGAGCTTTCCAAATTTTCGTCTCAAATTCGGTCCTAAAACAGCTATTGACTTAGTATTTTCCAAACTTAGGGGTAGAATATTGTTACTATTTTTGAGTAAAACTATTCCCTCTTCTGACATTCTGCGAGCTAAATTTTGATGCTTTTTTGTGTTTCTCTCTCCTTTGGGGAGGTTTTTCCTTTTCTCAAACATCCCTACTTTAGTATATACCAATAAGATTCGTTTAACAATTTCATCTAATTCTTTTTCAGTAAATTTACCTTGTCTATATGCTGTTTTGAGTCTACTTCTTTCATATATGTATGGTTTTGGCATTTCAAGGGATAAACCAGATTTAATTGCCTTTTCAGGAGGAGTATTAGAAGATTCTTTTTTCTTCGAACCTCCCTCAGAAGTCGACCACCAATCTGTCATAACAAATCCTGAGAAACCCCATTTATCAATAAGTGTGTCTTTAAGCAATTTTTTACTTTCATGAACATACTCAGAATTAACTAGATTGTAAGATGTCATTATTGTCCAAGGATCAGCTTCCTCTACAGTCTCCTTGAAAGCCCTTAGATAGACTTCATGTAATGTTCGTTCATCAATTTCAGTACTAACAAGGTATCTGTTAGTTTCTTGATTATTAGCAACATAATGTTTTGGACACGCTGCAATTTTTTGACTTTGTACTCCTTTAACAAAGGGGATAGCTATTTCCTTTGTCAAATGAGGATCCTCACTATAATATTCAAAGGTTCTACCATTGAAAGGAGTTCTTCCAATGTTCAGACCTGGACCTAAAACGCAGGATCTACCTATCGCTCTAGCCTCTTTTCCAATGGCTTTTCCACACTCAAAGGCTAGATTTTTATTCCAAGTAGCAGCGAGGTTTATTCCTGCAGGAAAATAAGTATTCTTTCTTAGAAAACTTGAGTGCTGTGATATCCCTAATGGTCCATCAGTGACTTTGAATGTTCTGATGCCTAATCGTAGAATGCGATGTGTTTGAAAAAAGAAATATCCTGTAAGCAACTTAAATTTCTCACTTAATGTTAATTTGTTTAGAAGGAATTCAACTTTCTTCTCTTCAATTTCTTTGGAACTCACATAGCAGTTTTATTCCCACAGATAATAAGTTTTATGCCGAAACGAAAATTCTACCTTCTAAACTTGCACAGGTTCAGACTTTGTATTCCTAGTTATTTTGCTTCGTCAAAGTTTAGACAAATATACAATTGGATCTAATTTTCCTGTTTCTCTTTTCTTTTTTCTTTAATTACTTCATAAAAACGTTCAATTGTCATATTGAACCATCTCTCATTGACATCATGAGCATACTTGGGTAATCTTGGAGATTTCTTTATTTCTTGGATGCTCAATCTCTGAATCATCATATCTTCAATGTTTTTAACGAAATTTATCAATAGTTCTTTTTGATTTTTCAATTCAGTTACGGAACTAATGTGACCATGACCTGGAATTACAATGTTAGGTTTTAAGTCAATCATTTCTTGTAAAGCATTGATCCATTCATAGGGATTTACAGTGGGATCCCCTGCAAAAGGAAACATATCTGCAAACAGCAAGTCTCCGGTAAAAATTGCTCTCTCTTTGGGTAGATACACAAAAGCACTACCCATTGTATGACCATTTGTTTCAATTATTTTTATGGTCTTGTTACCCTCTTTAAGCTCATACTCTCCAGAAAATGTTTTGTTAGGTAAGATGATATTTTTATCATTGTAATCACCTTCCACCTTTTGAGCAAGAATATCTTTTGTTGCTTGAGTAGAAATAATCTCACAATCTTTGAAAACATTAGTACCAAAAGTGTGATCACCATGATAGTGTGTTATGATAACATGCTGGAAGTTTCTTTCTGTAGTCTTTTCAGCAAATTTTCTGAACTCCTTTGTTTTATCAACGTCCATCC
>BPTM01000010.1 GCA_023705945.1 Candidatus Heimdallarchaeota archaeon | reverse complement strand
CAAAACAACCTCGCAAACAACGTAAGAGGTATTATAATGCTCCTTTACATCTCCGTAATCGTCAAATGACCGCTCTTCTCTCACGCGAGTTGAGAGATAAATATGGCGTTCGACGTCTTCCTGTACATAAAGATGATAAAGTAATAGTATTCAGAGCTAAATCTGAAGATCAAGAGATTAAAGGTAAAGTACTCCGTGTTTTGCCTCAGAAATATTCAGTTCATATTGAAGGACATAGTAAGGAAAAAGCTGATGGTACAATCTCTAGCTATCCTATTCATCCAAGCAACATCATAATCACTTCTCTGAATTTACGTGACAAAAAGAGAAGAGAGATTATTAAAAGACGTTCTAGAAAAGAAGTTACCGAAGAAGAATTGACTGAAGATCTATTTGATGAATTCGATGAACCTTTAGAAGAATCCGATGTTGAAGTTGAAGATGAGGACCTTGAAGAGGATGTTTTTGAAGAATTCGAAGATCTTGATGAAACTGATGTTACTGAAGATGTTGTAGAAGCAGCTCCCAAGAAGGAGACTAAAGTACCTGGCCTCGACATATCTATGATTAAGGGCATAGGTGCTAAAACCGCAATGCTTCTCAAAGAAAATGGTTTTGATACTGTTGACAAGATTGCCAAAGCAACCTCTGAAGAACTTTCAAAAGTACCTGGTATCGGTCCTGGTACAGCAGAAACCATGAGTATTAATGCAAAAGATCTGCTTTCTAAGAAGGCACATGAAAAGGAGGAATCAGCATGACAAAAGGCGGTGGAAAGCGACACTTAAAGAGGTTTGTTGTTTCAAAACACATACCTATTGAAAAGAAAGCCAATACTTATACCGTTAGACCCTCCCCTGGTCCTCATGCTGCACATGAATGTATCCCTATGGCTATTATGCTCCGTGATATGTTCCAAGTGGCCCGAAACATGAGTGAAGTTAAACGTATACTGGTTGAACGAAATGTTCTCGTAGATGGAAGAATAAAAACAAACAGAAAATACCCACTAGGTTTCATGGATGTTATTTCCTTCCCCAAAATAAAAGAACATTATAGACTAGTATATACACCAAAGAGAGGCCTAAGGACAATTCCGATTAAGGATGATGAGAGAAAAGTTAAACTCTGCCAGATTACGAATAAGACCACACTCAAAGGAGGTTTAACACAATTAAATCTCCATGATGGTAGAAACATCATCTTACAGAAAACAGAAAGTGATAGTGTTCCTTACCATACACATGACACAGTTAAGATATCTTTACCCGATCAAAAGATTTTAGAAAAATATGAATTGAAAATCGGTAATTATGGTATTGTAACTAGTGGTAGGTGGATGGGTAAACATGGAACCATTGAAGAAATCAGTTCTCATGGAAAACAAAAAACTAAAACAGCGACCATAAGAACTCCTGATGGTGCGATTTTCGTAACATTGTTCAGATATATTTTCATTGTAGGTAATGATGTTCCAAGTGTGACGATTGCTGGTAACGAAGGTGATAAGAAATGAGTGATGAAGTAATTGAACAAGAACCAATTCCTTTGCAATATGCTGATGAGTGGAAAAAGAATCCAATGCGAAGACCTCTATTGAAGGCTTTGATTATCAATAGTTGTGTTGGTGAATCCGGTCCAAGATTTGAAAGAACAAAAGAGATTCTTCGTCAAATTACCAATTGCCAACCAGTTGAACGCGTTGCAAAAAGATCTGAAAGAGGTTTTGGTATAAGAGAAGGAGAACCTATCGCAGCTTTAATCACATTACGTGGAGAAGAAGCCAAGAAAATGTTGAAACGTCTTCTCTATGCTCATGATTATCAATTGAAAGCATCATCATTTGACCAACAAGGTAATTTTGCTTTTGGTATAACTGAGCACGTTGATATTGAAAATGCTCCTTTTGATCCAATGCTAGGGACAATTGGTTTCAATGTGGTCGTTAAGCTAGAACGACCAGGATACAGATTAAAATACAGACAACACAAACGACGAAAAATTCCAAAGAAGCACTTACTTACCCCCTCAGAGTCTATGGAATTTGTTAGAACAGAGTTTGAGGTACAGATAATTTAGGTGATGTAAATGCAAGAACGAAGAGTAATAAAATATGGAAAAGGCTCAAGAAAATGCAGACGCTGTGGAACACATCAAGCTATCATTAGACGTGGTGGTTTGTATGTTTGCAGACGTTGTATTAGAGAAATATATTCCAAAATCGGCTTCAAGAAAACAGGAAGTCGAGGAGGCTAAGGAGGTAAAGAAAAATGCAAATGGATCCATTAGCAGATGCTTTAAATGCACTACTTAACGCTGAAAAAACAGGTAAAAAAACCCTCACTGTTAAACCCGCTAGTAAAATAATTGCGAACGTTTTCAGAACTGTCCAAAGAGCAGGATATCTAGGTGAACTTGAATATATAGAAGATCATCGTGGAGGAATGTTCGAAATACAACTATTGGGCAGAATTAACAAATGTGGTGTTATCAAGCCTCGATTTCCAGTTAAACATGATAAATTAGAAGATGAAGAAAGAAAATACCTACCTGCAAGAGGTTTTGGTATCCTTGTAATGACGACATCTGAAGGAGTAATAACCCATGATGATGCAAGAGAACGTGGAATAGGTGGAAGGCTATTAGCTTACATTTATTAGGTGATAATAATGAAGCGAGTATATATTGAACGAGATGTTAAATTACTTGAAGATTTGAAAATAACTATTGATGGAACTGTTGTTACCGTAGAAGGTAAAAAAGGTAAACTTACCAAAGACTTCGAAAGTTTCCAAGTAGATTTAAAGAAATCAAAAGACAAAATCAATGTCAAATCCTATTTCGTTACCAAAAAGAAAAAGGCAAAGATGCTTGCCGTTGTAGGTTATCTTCAAAACATGATGATAGGTGTAACTCAAGGTTATATCTATAAATCAAAAATAATCTTCAGTCACTTTCCAATTACAGTTGAACCTGATAACAAAAAACGCCAAATAACGATCAAAAACCTCTATGGAGGTAGAAAACATTTGACTGTTCCTATTGTAGGAGATGACACAACTGTTAAGGTTAACAAAGACGATGTTATTATCGAAGGCATCGACAAAGAAGCTGTTGGACAAACCACTACCAATATGAAAGAAATCTGTCGATTAAGAGGTAAAAGAAAGAAAGATCCTGAAACATTTATGGATGGAATTTGGAAGTGGGCAAGCGAGTAAATTTCCAATCCTTCTTTTTTATTTTTATTTCAATTTTTCATTTCAGATATTTGTTACGTCTACCAAAAAATGCTTTAACACTTGGTTCTATTTAACTGTCCACTAAATTAAAACTTCTTAACAATAAAAAGTATTAAAAACTCAAGCTAGATGATAGCTTACAACCAAAATAAGGTAACATTCTACTGTGAGTGCCTATGACAGACGAAAAGAAACGTTTACTAAAAAAACGTAAAGAAATCAATGCTCGAAGACCTAAATTTGTTAGGCAAGAAAGCTGGCGTTACAAGAGAGTAAAGAAAAGCTGGCGTAAACCTAAGGGTATTGATAACAAAATGAAAGAAAAGCGCAAAGGTTATCCTCATATGGTCAGTATCGGATACCGAGGACCAAAAGCTGTCAGAGGTCTGCATCCTTCGGGTTATCAAGTAGTTCATGTTGCTAATATCTATGAACTTGAAGAAATAGATAAAGAAACTGAAGCAGTTATGATTAAGCACACCGTTGGTGCTCGTAAGAGACAAATGATTCTAGATAATGCAGCTGATTTGGGACTTAAGATTTTGAACCCACCTGCAAGTATAGATGAAATTGGTGACATGCTTGACGCAACATCGCTTGAGGAAGAATACGAATTACTTGAAGATGATATTGGTGACGATTTCGAAGACGATTTCGAATTAGATGAGGATCTTGATCTCGATGAATTAGCAGATTCTGACAATACAGAAGATTAATGTGAGGTTAGAATATGGACGTTAAAACACAAAGAAGATTAGCAGCAAAAATCCTCAAAGTGGGATCCAATAGAGTCAAAATTAATCCTGATAGTCTATACGATCTATCTCTAGCTATTACTAGAGAAGATGTAAGACGTCATATTGATGACGGCGATATTAAGAAAAGGAAAATTCAAGGTGTTAGTAGAGGACGAGCTCGAGCTGTAGCAGCTAAAAAGAAGAGAGGTCAAAGAATTGGTACTGGTAGCCGCAAAGGTTCAAAATATTCCAGACTTTCAAAGAAAGACAGATGGATTAGTAAAATCCGTGCACAGAGAAAGTTCTTGAAGAAATTAAGGGACGAAGGTTACATAGACACCACAACCTACCGAAAACTGTATCTACAGTCAAAAGGTGGTTTATTCCGTTCTGTGAGATATCTCCGAAACTATATAGCCGAACACGGTCTCGCTAAGAAGAGACTTCCTGAATTATAAGAGGTGTTAAGTTATGTCAAGTCGAAGAAGAAAAAGAGGACCAAAGAAGAGAAGAAAATTACAACCAAAGATGAAACGACAAGGACCTCTCTATAGAGTGCCTTTTAGAAGACGAAGAGAGCTTAAAACTGATTATGGTCAGCGTAAGAGATTATTGAAATCAGGTAAAATAAGAGTTGTAGCAAGAGCATCAAATAAACAAGTCTTAGTACAATTTGTTATGTCAAAAATTGGTGGAGATCAAACTTACATTCATATAAGATCAGGCGATCTCAAAAAATATGGATGGGACATTGCAACATCTAATTTACCTGCATCGTACCTAACAGGTTATCTTGCTGGGAAAAGAGCTTTGAAAGCTAAAATCAAAGAAGCTATTCTGGATATCGGAACACACACCGCATACTCTGGAACAAAAATCTTTGCAACACTTAAAGGCGTTGTAGACGCAGGTGTTAATGTTCCTTGCAATGAAGTTATGTTGCCTTCTGAAGATAGAATAAGAGGTGATCATATTCAATCATATGCAAAACTTTTAGCTAAAGAAGATAAAGACAAGTATGACAGATACTTTGCTAAATACTTAGCAGCAAGTAAGAAACCTGAAAAGATAACCGAGTATTTTGAAGAGACAAAATCAAAAATTGATTCAATGGAATGAGGCATAAAAAATGAGTAGAAATATGTTTTTAGATTTAGAAGAATGGGAACCTCGAACTCGTGTTGGAAGATTAGTAAAGGAAGGTAGAATTACAACTATCGATGAACTATTCCAACAAGGTCTTCCTTTAGCAGAACCTGAAATAGTTGACATTCTGCTTGGTGACACCCTAGAAGACGATGTTATTGATATAAGCCTTGTTCAAAGACAAACAGATGCAGGTCGAAAACGTAAATTCCGTGCAACTGTTGTTGTTGGAAACAAAAACGGTTATGTTGGTGTAGGTGAAGCAAAACTCAAAGAAATAGGTCCAGCTATTAAGAAAGCGATGGTTAATGCAAAATTAAACATCAGACCTGTTAGAAGAGGATGCGGTTCGTGGGAATGCAACTGTGGAGAACCACACACTGTCCCTTTCAAAGTAATAGGTAAAGTTGGTTCTACAAAAGTTATTCTTTATTCAGCACCTAGGGGTTTAGGATTAGTCGTTGGAAACACTGCTAAAACTGTTCTAGAATTAGCAGGAATATCTGATGTTTGGAGCAAAACATTTGGTGAAACACGTACTACTTCAAACTTTGCAAAAGCAACTTTTGAAGCTTTGAAGAATACTTATTCTATCATGGCTCCATACGATTGGACAAGAAGATAAGGAAAGTGATTAACATGAGTGAAAAACAAGATACTCCCGAATTGTTAGCAATCATTAGAATTAGAGGAAGAATTAATGTCTTCTATAAGGTTCAACATACTTTGGATATGTTAAACATTCGAAGGACGAACTACATGTCATTATTTCCCAATACTCCTTCCACCCTTGGTATGCTAAAGCGTGCAAAAGATCATGTCACTTGGGGTGAAATAAACCAAGAAGCTTTAGAGCATGTCCTAAGAAAAAGAGGCGAGATTGAAGGAAAAACTAGACTGACCGATAAAGTTGTTAAGGAAAATACTGAATATCCAACTATAAAGTCACTTTCAAAAGCTCTAATTAAAGGAGAAACTATAATTCAAAAGGTTCCTAAACTGAAGAAGTTTTTCAGACTACATCCTGCAAGAAAGGGTTACAAATCTGTTAAAAGAAACTTCGCAGATGGTGGAGACTTAGGTTATAGAGGCTCAGCTATAAATGAACTTATTGTGAGGATGGCTTGATTAAAATGACAGTTAGAACTAAAAAGAAACACGGAAAACGTCGTGGATACAGAACCCATGGGTGGGGAGTTGTACGAACACACAGAAAAAGTGGTATGCGTGGTGGAGTAGGTAAAGCCGGTCCTAAGTCACATCACTGGATTCAAACGATTAAAGGTATGCGTCCTCCAATTGGAAAACATGGTTTCATCCGTCCTCGAGAATCCATAAAGGATAACAATGTTATCAATGTCTCTCATTTAGACTCAATGATTGCAACCCTTGAAAGCGAAGGAAAAATCTCAAAGAAGGGTGCTAAATACGAAGTCAATTTGACTGAGCTTGGTTATACAAAACTTCTTGCTCAAGGTGAAGTCAACACTTCAATGAACATTGTAGTTGCTGAAGCTAGTGAAAGAGCAATAAAGAAGATAGAGTCTGCGGGTGGTAAAGTCCAACTAAGCAGCTCTGATTAATTCTTTCTTTTCTTTTTATTTATTTTATTTCATTTTACTTTTTAGAATAATCATATAAGAAATTTTAAATATTCACTTTTGTTTACTCAAAACGAGTAAAATTACTTAATGTAATTGGTAGTGATTGGATGAAAAAACTCAATATTGCAGTTATTGGAGTGGGAAGCTGGGGTAAAAACCACGCAAGGGTCTTTAAAGAAATGGAAAAAACGAACCTTATTGGTATCTATGATATTCAGCTTGAAAAGGCTAAAGAGCTAGCAACAATGCATCGAGCTAGAGCTTTCTCAGATTTAGATGAGCTATTGAGTTTAGAGGAAATCGATGCGGTTAGCATAGCCTCTCCTACCTCTACTCACGCAGAAATAGCGCTCAAAGCTATAGAACATGGAAAACATGTTTTGATAGAGAAACCTATGACAAGTACTTTAGAGGAAGCAGAGAAAATTATTGATGTAGCTAAGAGTTCAAACGTTATTGTATCTGTAGGCTTTATCGAACGATTCAACCCAATAGTAAGTAAATCACTAACTCTCATAGAAAGTGAGGAACTAGGTGAACTTGTATTGTTAAGCGCAAGAAGGCTAGGTCCATATTGGCCTGACAGGTTAAAAGATGTTGATGTTATTCGTGATGTGAGTATCCATGATATTGATGTTTTCAGATATTTAACTTCAAAAGATCCTATCTCCGTGTATGCTCGTGGAGGAAAATTACGTCATAGCTACCTTGATTACGCCGAAATATTGATTGATTTTGATAATGGGTTGACTGGTTTCATTGAATCTAATTATTTAACACCACATAGACATAGAAAGTTGATGCTTACTTGCGAGCGAGGAATAGTGGAAGCTGATTATATAACACAAGAATATATTATTGAGGATGATGAGTGGTTACGAAATACAAAATCAACTTGGCAAGAACCATTAAGCAGAGAAATGAATGCTTTTGCAGAAGCGTGCCTAGAAAATAAACAACCAGTTGTAACTTCAGCTGATGGACTTAAAGCTTTAAAGATTGCTCTCGCTTCTATTGAGAGTGTCGAGAAAAACAAAATTATAGACCTACATCTTTAGTAGGGATATTAAAATAAAAGTAAAAAGGGAAGGAATTTTATTTTATTCCTAACATTCCGGCTAAAGCTGGAACTGTTTCACTGATTTGCTCACTAGCGAAAATCTCATAGTACTGACGGAGAATACCCGTTGTTAACAGAATACCCGTACCTGTGCCGAGTGCTCCCAGAAAGTCCGCTACTGCTGCTAAGACACCTATGAAGAAACCTCCCACCCAAGCTGCTGTAGGAATGTACCTCTCTAGATATCTTTCTACAATCCTTGGATTACGTCTAAAACCAGGTATTTGCATATTTGCATCTAACAGTTGCTTCGCAACATTCTTTGAGCTCATCCCTGCCGTATCTATCCAGATGCGCGAGAACGTACCACACAGTGCAACCATTAATAGTAAATATACCAAAGCATGCCACGGTTGCTCCGCAATTTGCTCTGGACCATACGGTGCCGTTGTAAAAGATGCTAGCCCCGAAACTGGTGCTAGCTGTTCCGTGCCTTCTATCGTATCCCATCTACCAAAGAAGTCGACCAAGAATCCTTTATAACCCGTTGTTATAGTGCTCCAAGAATTGTGCATTAGGTTTGAAATGAAGTAAATGTTTGCAAATAAAGCACTTACAAGGATTACAGGAATGTTTGATGTATATAGGAATTTTATTGGATATCTGGCTGGCATCTTATATTGACTATGTTGTACAGGTATCTCTATTTTCATAGAGTCTACATAAATAACCATAGCAAAAACGACTATTGTTGCCAATAAACCGATTATATCTGGGGTTCTACCAGGTCTACTGAGTGGTGTTAGTATATCTGTAGGTTCTTTGAAGAGACCTTGAAAGAATGCGAGAACACAACCTCTGTACCAATTAAACCCGCCAATTTGTTCTTGAGATAGACTGAACATACCATCAAAGATAGTATATGATACACTTGCAGCGATGAATAAACTAATACCGCTTCCAAGTCCATAACCTTTCTGGATAACTTCATCCATCAGAAGAATAGTAAATCCTGCAATAACTAATTGTAATAAAACAATAATTTGTGCTTGGAAAGTTAATTCTCCATAAGCTCCACCAAGAATATATGCTAAAGATTCAAATAGGGTCATCAATATAGCAAGTATTTTTTGTGATCCGGTGTAGAGAGCACGTTCTTCAGGATTAGTAAAATCAACTTTAATAATTTGTGATCCCACAAGTAATTGCATAATCAAACCAGCAGTTACAATGGGTCCTATACCCAATTCTGCTAAGCTTCCTCTTTGTGAAGCTAATATTGCCCTCATGGCAAAGAAAGGATCGGTTCCACCTGTTTCAGGTATGCCGAAAATAGGGATGTTTAGCATGGCTAAATAGAGGGCTAAGATTCCGAAGGTCCAAGCTAACTTTCTTTTAAAAGAAGGCTTTCTTGCTGGCTTTTTTACCTCAAAGGTAAAACGTTGAAACGGTTTGAATAGCATCAAGAACTTTGAAACCATGAAATTCACCGGCGTGGCTTTAATGTGTATGATGTGCTTCTATTTATAAGCATTTTTGCCTTCAACATAAACACAAATTTTGATTTATTATTGAGTATAATAATCATTGTTTATATTTCGTAAATAAGAAGAAAATTGAAATACTTTGTATATCTAAATTTTATGCATTGTCTAATAGTAACGTGAATAGTGATAAGGAGCTAATAGAAGCTTACAAGAAAATTTCTCCAAAGTACGCAAGAGTTAAACGAAAGCCATGGAAAGATTTTCAAACTTACATGAATAAGATTTCTAAGTTTTATTCATTGCCTTCCTCAGGCATCCTTGTTGATATTGGTGCAGGCAACAGCAGAAACCTTCTCCATTTTGATAGTTCTAGCATGCAATTTATTGTTACTGATATATCCTTTGAATTATTGCAAGCTTCAGTTGAAATCCAAACGGGGAATCATTTCACAATAAATAATGACATGAAATCTCTAAGTTTGCGTAGTAATTTCGCCAACTTAGTTTTATCTATTGCAACTATACATCATTTAAGAAAAAAGGAAGAAACAATTTTATGTCTTCAACTTCTTTCGACTTTGCTAAAAGAAGATGGATATCTTATTTTGTCCTGTTGGAGACGATGGAAGCCCGGTACTCGAAAAAAACTGATCGAAGATTTTTTTACCTACCCTATCAAGAAATTGAAAAACAAGTATTGGCGACATGGTGATATTTATCTCCCTTGGCGCGATGAAAACAAAACTGTCATTGCAAGGAGATATTATCATCTTTTCACTAAAAGAGAACTTGTTTCTGTAATAAAAAAAACTGATCTGGACATAATTGATTTCTCGACATGCGGTGGGAAAGGTGGAAAAGATAACTTCTTTGTTTTACTGAAAAAGGATTCTCTGTCTAGTGTTTAAAGGATTCAATTATTAAAAACTCTAGTTACAAAAGCTTTTAAAAGTAAGTTATTTTTGGTGTAAGTAAGCAAAAGAAGTGGTTTATATGGCATTCTGGGATGATTGGTTTTCGGGAATTGCAGACTGGATATCCAGTAATAACTGGAATGAACTTCCTACATCTGCACTATTTATAGCACTAACTGCAATTTTTCTTGCAAGTATCTCTACATTTGCTACCAGATTGATTCTTGATACTGATGCATTAAAGGAAAGCATGCAAAAAGTTAACGATTGGAATCAAAAGAGAAAAACAGCAATGCAAACTGCTGATAAGAAATTATGGCTGAGTGTCAAAAGAGATGAAGAAAGAGTAAAGAAATTACAATCCTCAATGATGTTCAAAAGAATGAAACCAATGCTTTTCACAACCATACCATTCCTGCTTTTATTTGCCATACTTAGAACCGCGTTTCCAAGTACTGGAGATAATGGCCATAATTTTGCATGGTTACCTTTTAATATAGGTGGCTTTCCCTGGATAGGAACACCATGGTTCCAAACATCTCCTGCAAACGATCCAAATTATTATGGATACAATCCAGCTTACGAAGGTTTTTCAAAAGCACCTTTTACTCTCTGGTATTTTATGGTATCTTTTGCTTTTGGTTCATTGCTTAGTAGAATATTTGGCGCAACTCCCTCTGGAGCAACTCATACAAGGAAAAAGAGCAAGAAAATTGAACCTTTAAAGCAAGCTACTGTTTCCAGAAAAGAACAACTTGCAAAGAACAAACTTCAATCTAAATCAAACAAATGAGGAGATATTTATGGTTAGACCATCATTACGTGTTTCAAAAACAAGATTAGTACGAACCCCATCTGAAACTAGATTAAAGAAAATTTCCAAACGAACTAAAAAACCTCATTGCTCACAATGTGGGGCTATCCTCCATGGTGTTGCATTTGGACCTCAGAGTAAAGTGAGAAAAATGTCCCGTTCTGAACATCTCCCTAGTAGACAACATGCAGGTCATTTGTGCTCTCGATGTTTAAAAAGTGCAATTAAGGCGAATGTTCGAAGCTAAAGGAAGTGGCGATTTTACCAATAATTGCTATTTCAGGTCCACATGGTTCAGGAAAAAGCACTGCCGCAAAAACTGTAGCAGAGCTATTGGATTATACATATGTATCAGCTGGGCAACTATTTAGAGAAATGGCTAGAGAAAAAGGGATGAACCTTGAAGAATTTAGTGAACGTGCAGAATTTGATGAAGAAATTGATCGATACATCGATAATAAAACATTAGAACTTGCACAAACAGAAAACGGTATTATAGTTGATGCTCAGTTAGGTGGATGGATTCTAAGAAAGGTCGCCGATTTAATAATCTATATTACGGCACCTGTAAAGACAAGAATTCAACGCATTGCTGAAAGAGAAAACAGATCTATAGAAGAAATCAAAAAAGAAACGTTGATGAGAGAAGAATCGGAAAGAGACAGATATCAAAAACTCTATAATATTGACATCTCTGATTTGTCCATCTATGATGTAATAATCAACACTAAAAAATATGATGCAGCTGAGTGTGTTGATATAATAATGACATCAGTTAAGAAAATAACAAAAGGTGAATAAAAGTGACTGCAATTCAAATTGGAAGAATTATAGTAAAAACAAACGGAAGAGAAGCAGGAAAGAAAGCAGTGATTGTGGATTTAATTAATCAAAATTATGTTTTAGTTACAGGCCCAAAAACACTAACATCAGTTAGAAGAAGAAAATGCAATGTTATGCATTTGGAACCAACTGATAAATTGGTTTCAGTAAAACGAGATGCAAGTGATGGTGATGTTTCTGCAGCTATCGATGAAGCGGGTTTAAAGGAATTCATGGAAAAAGTAGTAGTTCCACAGATTTAAGTTCCTCAAACCTTATATCTCTATTTTTCTTAGTATTCCGTGATATATCATGACATTAGTTTTTTCCCCCCCAAAGTTGTCATTTGATGACAATAAACAACCATTAAAACTACTTTCCCGAGATACAACTGATTTTAAATGGGGAAAAATGCCTTCAAATCGAACGATTGCAGAATTATTGAATTTTGGTATTATCAACTTGGATAAACCTCCTAATCCAACTAGCCATGAAGTGGTTAGTTATGTAAAGAAGATTCTTGGAATTCCAAAGGCGGGTCATTCTGGAACATTAGATCCACAAGTAACTGGAGTTCTTCCCACAGCTTTAGGAAAAGCAACTAGAATATTGGATACGCTTCTTCTCGCAGGAAAGGAATATGTTGGAAATATGCGAGTACATGCAGATATTGATGAACAAAGAATAAGATCTATTGTGGGAGATTATGTTGGCGATTTGTATCAAAGACCACCATTACGGGCAAGTGTTAAAAGAGTATTGAGAATTCGAACCATCTATAATTCAGAGATTCTTGATATAAAGGAAAGAGAAGTTCTTTTTCGGATAAGCAGCCAAGCAGGATTTTATGTGAGAAAGTATTGCCATGATATTGGTCAAAGTTTATCGTGTGGTGCGCATATGAAGGAGCTTAGACGAACACGCTCTGGTCCATTTTCAGAAACTGATTTTCTATCAACTCTCCAAAATTTATATGATGCTTATGCATGGTACAAAGAAGAAAAAGATGAAAATCCTTTGAGAAATATAATTTTACCAATGGAATATGGGGTAAAACACATTCCAAAAATTATTATCAAAGACAGTTCGGTTAATCCTCTTTGCCATGGTGCCCCATTAGCTTTACCGGGCGTTTCAAAGTATTCAGAAGAATTTAAAGCAGGAGAAATGGTGGCAATTTGTACCTTGAAGAATGAATTGGTTGCATTAGGTGAAGCACAGATTGATGCAATAACTCTTCCTGAAAAGGAACACGGTATAGTCTCTAGTATAAAGCGCGTGTTAATGCCTATTGGAACTTATCCAAGTTCTCCAAAAAAATAGTGCTCTAAGATAATAACATTGCTATGTAGACTCTGTTAATCTGTCAAAAATATTCTTATGAAACTGTTTATACGAATTCTCAAATGAATTATATGGCCAGAAATTATCCTCTGTACAGATTATTTCATTCGAAAAAGCGAGAGCATTTCCTATCCCTAAACCAATCTCTCTTATATCTCTACTTTTGAAATTCTCCCATTTTGCTAAATCTTGATCTTCTTGCGTTTTTTCGTGATATTGACCAGAAACCATGAACCTATCAGGGTTAGTTACCCTGCTAAAACGTGTCTGTTGACCACAATGAAATCCAAATACTGTTACGTTCTCTTTACCGAAACGATTCTGCGCATACTCAACTTCAGCTGGAGATTTTACACCATTTAAAATAAGACACTTAGATTCTTCATACGTTTCTTTTTCATAATCTAGTATTGTACGTGTAAAAGCTGTAGGGTCTTGGGCTAACAAGCCAATGATGACTTTACTACTATTCTTATGATTGACCACTAGTTTCAATCGTTTCAGCTCATGATAAACCGCATGTCCTGTTTCTACCATTGGTATGCCTTCTTCTTCTCTTAGTCTATAGCCATGAGACGATTTACCACTTAATTGTAATCCTACCAGAATAAAGATTTTCATTGTTTTACAATTCAAAATTAAAAGCAAGCAAAAAAGTTTTTCGGATAAAAAACTTCTTATTATTTTGTTAATTATATCTAGATTATTCTTCTTTCCATCCTGCTTTAATCCAAGCGTCCTTCATTTTTGGGTTTTTCTCTAAAAATTTTTTCACAATTTCCTCGAGAACTTTGTTCATAGAACAAGAGAAGTTGGCACATTTTTTACAGGCGTTTCCTAAAAGTATCTTACTGAAGTAAGCTGCCACAATTAAGAAAAGAATTGTGATAACTATTAAACCAATACCCGCAAATAAATTATTAATTGTGTTTAATGCAAAATGAATAATTCCCCAAATTGATCCAACAAGAGGAAATACATCAATAAACATACCAAAAATCAACATTACAGTTTTTTCAGTTCTTGTTGCTGGACCTGGTTTATATTCCCATAATTTTGGCATCCCTCTTAGAGCCCAACACTTCAGACATTTACCCTCTTTTTCATAAAATGGACAGTGGCTGCACAATAATCGTGGTTCAATAACTAGAAAAGTTAAAGGTAAAATAATTGCATATGAAATCAACATCCACCAGTGTCCAATTAATAATCCAGAAAAAATTAATATGGTTAATGCTAATACACGGTAGGTAATATTCCCAATTAGAAACCTGTTAGCAAATTTCTTATTAACCACGCAGATTAGTTTTCCATTCAACTCACACACAACGCAGTTTGAATTTTCATCCGCAATACAGTTTTTTAATTCACTATTTTTAGGCCTCTCTGAAGAATCTGACATTATTCCAACACAAACATTGTTATCTAAAAAGATTTCTGGATACCAAATCAGATGACTTTGATAGATTAATAACATTATTATAATCATACTTTTGGTTCAGTTAGATATGATTCCAATAGATGAAGTGGATGCTCTGCTTTTTGATATGGATGGTACACTTATTGATCTTGGTGAAAGATGGTGGAATCCGTTTATAAGAGCTTTTGACAAGGTTAAACCAGATTATGATAAACAAAAACGGCAAGAAGTTCTAGAAGACATGATAACTCAAGTAATGGAAACCTCACAAGGTAGTTCAAAACTATTAAAACTACAAATGGTGTGGAAGTCAGCCCGAGCATTAAAATTATCTTTTCTCGATGTTGTTAAGATTTTAAGAAATGTCAAATCTGATCCAATGGCTTTTAAAAACATAGTTCCACTTGATGGTGTAAACGATATTCTGGAAGTTCTTCATTCCCAAGGTTACGATTTAGCTATTGTTACAAATGCTGGTGACAAGACTGTTAACAGAGTTAAGAAACACATTGAATTCTTAAACAACTTTGATGTCATAATTACACGAAATAAAGTTAAGAAAATCAAACCTTATCCTGAATCTTTATTACTAGCTTGTATGGAACTAGGTAAGGCTCCTTCAATGTGTGCTATGATTGGAGATTTTCCTCAAGATATCAGAGCTGGTAAAGCTGCAGGAACAAAAACTGTTGGGATTTTAGGGGATCTTGGAAATTTTACTCGATCGAGTCTTGAGCTAGAAAAGCCTGATTTTATAATTTCATCACTGGTAGATTTGATGAATCTGTTCCCTGGGAATTGAATGCATCGAAGTCAGAAAATCTTCTCTCATTTCTAATGGAAATGCCAAATTTCATATAGATAAACTTCTGAAGATGTACAATAAATTTCAGGTGAAATGTGCTATGGTCCTTACTTTTTTGCATTTTTATCCATTCAGAAATCAACTATTGTTTGAGTAATCGGATGATTTTTCATGAATTCTTCGAGTTCTGAATATTCTACTGGTGTTCCTACTCTCACACCTGGTGATTCAATTTCCATAGCACTTAATGAAGAAGCTATTCTAGCAGTCTCAGCAAGACTCTTCTTTTCTAATGTGCCATAAATAATGCCACTGATAGTTGCATCACCTGCGCCTGTTGTGTCAGCTGCAAAGACCTTTGGAGGTTTGGTCTTAATTATTGTCTTTCCATCGCTCAACCATTGACCTTCTTTTCCAAATGTGACATTGACAATCTGAATACCTAAGTCAAATAATCGTCCCATCCCTTTATCTATATCAGTTTCATTAGTTAGAGCAGTAAGTTCTTCTTCGTTTAAACTTGCAATATCACTTTGTTGAAGCAAGTTAATTACTTCCTCTGAACGATTCTTTATGATAGAAATCGATGGTGCTCCCACAATTAAACCATTACTAGATTTGGTCAGTTTTATGCATTTTTCTATTGCTTTAATGCCGTTGTTAGAAGTTAATGATGTCCAAACAAAACATCTTGTAGATAATAACATCTCATCTAGTATGTGTTCTTCGGAGAAGAGGTTGTTTGCTCCTTTGTAAGCTAATATCGAACTATCTCTACCCCAAGGAGTTAGAATAATAACAGAAACAGCTGTTACATCCTCATCAAATATTTTAACACCTGAAGTATCAACTCCATGATTTTGCATGTCTTCTAAACACGCTTTACCATTGAAGTCCTCTCCAACTCCTCCTATATATGCTGTATTAAAACCAATGCTAGATAGATCACAGGAGATATTTGCTGCAGAACCGCCAGGATGAAATTTAATATTGCTAACATTTAATTTTGAAGAATGTTCAATTGCTAAATATTTTTTATCAATTAGGTTCTTATCAACAAGTTCCATTCTTAATACATCTTCAACGGAAACAATCATATCCATAGTGCAAGATCCAAGGCTCACCAAATCATATGTCTTCTTTTCTTCGTTCATCGATTTTCAACATCCTGTTTTGTTAACACTTTTTATGGTCTAATTTAGATTAGAAATATAAAAAAGTTAAGTGATAAAAAAAGAAAAAATAATTGATACACTCAAACGATTAAGTTAAAATAAAGAACTCTGTAGCCCAGAATATTCCTTCGTCATCTTCTGTGAATGTGTATCGTATATCGTCTCCTATATCAGCTAGAACAACATGATTCCAATGAGTATTATTCAAATAATCTTGGGAACAACGTATTGTTCGACTATCATTCAATTGAAAAACAAAGATACTGTAACCATTTTCTACGTAGCTTCCAACATCTTCTATTTGTGCAATTTCATATTGGTCTTCAACAATTTCACTTGTGAAAAAGGACTTGAATTGTAATCGTGCTTCTTTGACTACTTGAGAACCCGATAGTCCCTCTGCCTCAGCTATAGCAATATAACTTGAGTCTAAAGCATCGATGACACATACGTGAGATAATCTTTGTATAGTACCACTCTGCCAATAGATGGGTATGAACCAAGCCAATCTCGATCCTATAGAAGTGTTAAGTGTATATGGAACTGGCATTTGAACAATATAACCACCTTCATTTGGTGCAGTAAGTTGACCCTCAGCTAGCGTAGCTGCAGTTATAGCAGATATATATCCTCTACTCCTAAGATCATAATACGTGACATCACTTTTAGTCATAACACCAATACCAGCTAATGTTTCTGTCGAGTCATATGGGTGTGTTGCAAAGAAAGCTAAAGTGGTATTTTGATATTTTACATAACGAATATCTTCAACTCCGTCTCCATAAAAACCAATCCTATCTGAACTATAAAATGGAAAACCAGTAAAGAAGCGAATATTTCCTTCAACTGTTGTATCTCGTTTATCACCCCAGTTCCAGATCCATTTTTCTTCAACCAATCTTTCAGAGTAAATTTGCAGAATATAGTCAGGCGTTGTTTCTAATTGTGCAGCAGTATAATGCGTGATTAAACCGCCTGTTGTAATATCAAGAATATCTATTCCATCGGAATACCATGCTCCATACACATTTCTTGTAGTTCGAGTAACAACGTAGACCCATTCGGTACCTGTCCAAGCTGGATAGGAACGCCAGTATTTAGCTCCTTGGTCTCGTCGGTAATTTTTAAGAACAACATTGTGGTTGCGCCATAACCCATCAGCATAATTAAACTCTCCTTCCGGAAAGTTAATTGTTACTGGTTCAGCGTTTGGATTGTTAACTTCAACTAGAATCAACCCCCAAGCGTGGTTGAATTGTCCAGGTGTCCAGAATTGTGCCGAACTTTTCGGAGCGTAAATCATACACCAGTAAATAGAGTCATTAACATATATGACATTAGCTTCCATTAATTCAGCATTAGAACCAAAAATTGCTTTGTTTTGTTCTGCTTTGCTTATTGCAAATTCTTTAGTAACAAGTCGTATATTCTTATCTATCTCGTTTACTTCATCAAGAACAACAAATGGCAAATTAGTGGAATCATAAGTTATCATGTTCTCAAAATATCTTGCACTTTGCATGGTTTTGTTTATACCTAATAATGAATTCCCACCAACGACAATTATAAGAATAATTATGATAAGTCCTGTCAAACGCCTTCTTGTCTTGAATTTCCCTAGAAACCTAGTTTTACCTCGAACTATCTCGAAGACAATTACTGCTAAAATAGAGAGTGATCCAGCAAAAATTAGGTGCTCAATAGCTGTAACTAACATTGTTCGAAAGATAAAACCAACTACCCATACACTCATCAGAAAGAGAGCAAGAACTGCGGGAGCGATTTTGTATCCTGCTTGTTTTTTGATTGCTAAACGGATTGGAATCCAAACAAGCGGCAAATAAGCGGCAAATAATAGGAAAGTGATTGCTTCGTAACCCATAACTTGTTTATGACAATCTATAATATAAATCTACTTCATATTAGTTAGGAGTCTTTTCTCTTCAGTCCCGCGCTCTCCAATAAGTAACAGCTTTGGAAACAAGGACCTTTTTCTTCCCTTTTGTTATTTGATGAATCGCTTTAATTTGTTCTGTGTTCTGAATCTTTTCTGTTTCAGTTTCCACCAGAACTTCATCTTCATAGAGTGCTTGATCCTTAAAACTAATTTCCAGTTTTTCCAATTCATATTTCTTGAATATTTTTTGATGTAATCCCTCTATTATCCACTCTATATACATTCGATGATTTACATGTTGATTAATATCTAAATCATGTAGTCTGACCTTTATAGCTCTTTTTGTAGAAACTTTTTCAGGTAATCCTAATTTTGGAAAATCATAATCTAAAGCTCTTTTTTCTTTTGCATCGTAATTTGACCAATAATCTACGAAATTCACAATTTGTCTTTTTCTGTAATTATATAGCAACCAGCTTGTTGTTGCTTTACAAATGATATTATCCTTCTCATCATAGATTTCAAAATCTCTTAAGGTGAATTTTGGGCTTTCAGATTCAGCTACCCATGTAACTACCCTAAGTTTTTCATCTAAGGTGGGATAACGAAGAACTTCTACTGCATATCTTAGAAGCAACCAAGTTAAATTTTTATGAAAAATCTGATGGTGCCCCACTCCTAATTGATCTGCATGCATATATGCTGCGTGTTGCATATAATCAATTAGAGAAGAAAACTTGATTTTTTCATCGAGCCCAATTTCGCTAATTTTAGGTACAAACTCTATTTCATACATAGTTTACCACGAATAAAATCGACCTATCTTGCTTCTATTTAAAATTTTTTTATGGTGGAAGAAGGAAGAGGACCCCCATTGTGGGTTGCTGAAGGGAAAGGATTCTTCATTGGTCCTCTTCTTTAGGGTCATCTGTTTGCATCACTCTTATCAGATTATCTATTATATTGTGAATAACAACTAAAAGACCGCAAATAAAAATCTGACAAAATTTTCTTTTTTCTAAGTGTTATCTCCGCGAAGACCCAACTTGGTAAAATGAATAGTGAAAAAATGGAAACTATTTTGATAAAACATCATACCATTTCTTAAGCGTCAAGGCTTTCCATCCCTCTCTTCTAGGAGGATAATACTCTATGTCATCAGCTTGTTTCAAAATCTCTTCTTCAGTTTTCCCTTCTGTTATCATATCTTTCATAAGAGTGATAACTTTGTTAAGATACTCTAGAAACTCTTCCAAAGGTTCAGTTCCTGATATTGACCCATGACCGGGGATATAATGTTCTATATTTATTGATAGATATAGATATTCTTGCAACGCCCTTATCCATTTTAAAGGATCGGCAGTCGGAGTACCGCCCCATGGAAAACTATGATTAAACAGGTTGTCCCCTGCAAAAAGTACTTTGTATTGGGGGCAATAAACATAACTTGAACCTTCTGTATGACCTCCCGTTCGTCTGACTATAACCTTAACATCACCATCAGTTAATTCATACTCGTCTACAAAGGTTTTTGTTGGCATAACAATCCTCAAACCTTCTAATGCAGTCGGATCTTCTGCATTTTTCTTCCATTCTTCTATGTTTTCAGGGGTCCAGTTATTCTCTAGTGATTCAACCATCGCTTCATTTGTTAATTCTGATGTAATTATCTCACAATCCTCAAAAATTTGATTACCAAAAACATGATCTCCATGCTCATGTGTTATAAAAAGAGTAGAAGCCTTTTTCCCAGTTTCTTTTTCAACATGTTCCCTAAATTTCTTTATCATTGGTATATGCATCCCTGAATCAACAAATACGACCTGTGTAGGTAAAACATAAGCAGTTACATTCCCGCGTGTGCTGCCATCAGTAATTGCATAAACATTATCCTTAACTTTCTCAATAGACATCGATTGTACCTAAGTTGACAACAATGCTGCTATTAGAAAAAACTTATGGCTAAATTTGGTAAGCTGGATTTATCTTTATCAGACAAACCGCTCATTTTCTTGCATTTTGCTTAGATTTAAATGTAATCAGTATAACATTCATCTATGATTCAAAGACGATTCTTAAGAAGAGTTACTCCTTTCTGGAAGAGATGCACTGTTAGAAAAATCGTTTTACCATCAAAAACCCAGAAACAAATTACTGAACTTAGTGAAAATTTATCAGAACAGTTTGATAAAAATAAAAGAATCCTGATTATTGGATCGCACTCTCAAAAAACCTTGACTGCTCAAGTTATAGATTCGTTCTTAGATTCCCCCATGTTTCGTATCGATGTTGGTGCAGTAGTGAGTAAATATATTGGCGAGACTGAAAAAAATCTTAAGAAAGTTCTAGATTATGCAGATAGTAACAATTTGATTTTATTATTTGATGAGGCGGATGCGCTCTTTGGAAAAAGAACAGATGTATCAGATGCACATGATAAGTTTGCAAATCTTGAGGTTAGTTGGTTACTTCAGAGAATAGAAGATTATGAGGGAATGGTTGTTCTTGCTTCAAATGAAAAAGGAAGAATATCTGATGAGGTATTAGAACAATTAGGAATCAAAGTAACTATAGAAATAGAAGAAGAAGATGAGGATGAAGAAAAATAGGAAATAGCATTAAACGTCATTCCAAATGATTGCGTTATTCTAATTCTTTTTCAAATCTAATAATGGTTCATTTAATTTTTGAGTACCATGCAATACAAATTTACCTTCTCGAATGATATCTATTTTCTTTCCTTCTCTTGTAACTGCAGAGATATATTCAATTTCATCAAATGGTAGAACTATATCGTTATGTTTGAATGTATATGCTTCATCTTTTCTATCCGTTTTCCTTAGAATAGATTTCTCATTGTCACATGCTGTTATGAGTTTCCTGTTATACTTGTTATAACTTTTAACGTCCTCTCGCATTTGAAAACATGTGTCTCCAACAGCAAAATGGGGAGCTGTTTTTTCTGCAATAAGAATTGGTAGAACATCCAAAATCTCATACTTTCTAGAGACCACATATGCTAAAGTATTAGTTCCTATTGCAAATTCCCCCATTGGAAGAGTTTTGTGTGGAAATAACAAGTTTTGCTCAACAAACTTCCTATTTTCTTCTTGAGTTTCAAAGTTTGAACAGCTAAAGTCTTCTACATAGCCGTCCTTGAAATCTATTGTCAAATTTTCTATTTTAACAGAATTTTGATATGTTTCTTTAACATGTAACACTCCATTAGTTCCTTTTAATTGAGGTGTTGTATATATCTCTCCCAACGGGATGTTAACATTTGCTTCGGAATTAACAAAATTTGTCTCTTTTGCTGGATCTTTA
This sequence comes from Candidatus Heimdallarchaeota archaeon, assembly GCA_023705945.1. Taxonomy (GTDB): domain Archaea; phylum Asgardarchaeota; class Heimdallarchaeia; order Heimdallarchaeales; family Heimdallarchaeaceae; genus UBA460. The sequence goes on along the minus strand of BPTM01000010.1, from coordinate 14,172 downwards.
AGATTCTGCAACTTAACTTGTAGATATGTTTGATTATCTTGTTTCCCTTTGATGATAACATGATCTGCTTTATCTAGTTCATCTATCATAATTTGTTGTATTTGTTCATACTCTGCTGAATCTAACATGTTAATCTTGACAATTTCATCAAAAAGGTCTTCAAATTTCTCCCCTATATCAGGAGACGGGAACGAAACCACACAAAAACTGGTTTCAGCTATAGGTTGATACTTTGTATGATTTTGGTTTACTGAAGCGTAATATTTCTGGAAGAGCTGTGTTTGTTCCTCTGATAACTTTAATGCTTCTGGTTTGTTTTCTGGATTGAATGGTTTTTCACCAAAACTAATGATATATACAACCCCTGCCATAGATCTTATGTGTTTTCTATTATTCTCTAAAGCTTTATTGTACGATTGGATTAGCCCTTCTGTTATTTCTTTATTTAGAAATAGTGTACGATAGAATTTATGATCATAGTCCACCTGTTGATTTATATTAGTTGATTTTACATCTCCAACTGATGCTTTCAACCCATTCTTTTCAAATTCTTTTATCATCTCTCGCAATAATGGTTCTATCCCTATACTGTATTCAAACTGTATAGTTGTTTTGTTCTCAAGTTTCTTCCCGTCTCTCTCAAATCCTGCTAGAAATGCTTTGTACAATTCTTTGGCTATTAGTGAAATTTTTTCTTTTGGGTAATTTTTCAAGAATTCAGCTAATCGAAGTTCATTAACTGATACGTATTTTCCATATTTGAATAGATATCTCAAGTCTTCTAGATTTGAGTTCATTACAATATTTGTATAAAATTGAAATTCAGGGTCATTATATTCTTTTAGAAGGCGTGTTAAATCTCTTGTTCTATCTCCTGTTTCAATGCTTGTTATGATCTCTCTTAATTCTTCATACTCGATTTCATTTGCCATAACGTAGTTATACACATCAATGAACAGTTGATTATATTCACTCATCTTGAACAATTTATGTTGAAATACGAATGTAACATAAGTTCTGTATCTATTACAGAAAAATGCAAGAAGTCTCCCTAATTCTTCACCAAAGATTTTTACACTATAAGTTGGATTGAGATAACTTGTAATATAATTTTCTGGAACTAATTCTTCAAACAAAGATCCATTCTCTGTCTGCAATTCTACCAAGCTCTTGTTCTTAAAATAGTTATCATCTAATCTTTCTGCTAAATTAGAGGATATAATAATGAATCTAGCAACCTCTATAAGTAGGTTAAATATCTCTCTATTTTTGCTCTCTACTTCTTTATCCAGTCTTTCGAATATTGTTTTGATTTCCTGTAATGTTTCAGAGTATTTCTGTTCGGCTTGTAAATTATCTTCTTTATAATAGTTCTTAATATCAAATATCATGTTTCCACCTATGTACAATAAAGTAAGTATCCTTAATGGGTAAAAAGAAGAAGTAAATCAATAATAAATAGATATATCACAAATTGTGACAAGTGATAATTATTGGAGACATTATTTAGGTAAGAGGAGAGCGTGTCTATATTCAATGATTACTATTTCTATTATGTTCATAATAACTTTCTTCTCATTCCTTCAACCATAACTAATATTTTTTTCTTAATTAGATTTAAATTGGTATGATACTTTCTTTACCTATCTACTTTAGACAATGATTAAGCTGGTTGAAATGAATCTCGCCAATTTTGATAACGAAATCGATACGGACATTATAAAGAAGATTTCAGAGATTACGAGCAAGATTAATCAAAGAGTATTAGCAATCTGGGCTAGTGATTGTGTGGAACATGTGTTATCCTATTTTGAGGAGAAGTATCCAAATGATGACAGACCGAGGAAAGCTGTAGAAGCAGCTCGAGCATGGGTGAATGGAGAGATATCTGTAGGTGAAGCGCGCTCTGCCGCATTTGCAGCTCATGCAGCAGCTCGAGATGCTCGTGCTGCTGAAGAAGATATCGCTAGTGCGGTTGCTCGTGCTGCCGGTCATGCTGCTGCTACAGCTCATGTTGCTAATCACGCAGTTCACGCTGCAAATTATGCTGTCAAAGCTAATCCTAAGGAACGTGTTTGGCAATACGAAAAATTACTTGAAATGATAAACCAGTAACAACTAACAAAAATGAAATAAAAAAGAGTAAAAATGTAAAAAACTTACATTCTACGACGTCTAATAATTGTATTCACGCAAGAAATTTCATACCTGTCTGGTAAACCATCCTATATACAAATCATTTAAGTTTCTGAATTTTATTCAAAAAATCTTTAAAGGAGAAATTTCAAACAGCTACAGAGGACAATGGAGATTAACATAAAGATAGGGAAAAAGGAACTACTCATCTTTTTTATTGTTATTTTAGTTGCTACAGGTATAGGACTAGGTACCTGGTTAGGTATTAAGACATGGCTAGCTAGTGAACCTGATACTTTGGATATATCTGTTGAAGATTCTGAGGATTTAGGAACTAGCAGAAGAATAAGTTTTCAAATAGTGAGTTTTAATAATTTCATCTCTATTGTTGAAATAAACTGTGATCCGCTAGCTACATTCACTGCTTCCCCCAGTCTACCTTTGAATGTTAGTTACACTAGTCTAAGAACCATTGAATTAGAAGGGAACTTTGAGAAAGGAGTAAGGTATACGTTTGAATTTACAATCCACGTTATAGTTAATGGACCGGAGGGAGAAATAGTAGGACAGACAATAATAGAGACAATCAAGCATAGGTTCTAACTTTGTTTTATTGCTTTTTCGAGCGTATCTTTTTGCATACTAGCGAACTAAATTAAAAACCCAAATATTACAAAAATGAAAGTAAAAAAATAAAGAAATGATAAAAGAAGGATCTACGTTTTGCAGTCTCCCCCCAAAATTACCATATTAACGGCTCACGACAAGTTTTATTAAGATAGATTGCTTTCCTTTGTGTTGGATAGGAGATTAATTTGGTTAGAATGTATGGTGGTTCTGGTGTTCTAAAAGATTTGTTACTGGAATTAAGACAGAAGGGAATTGACGACTTTGCTACTCTTGAACCCATTCTTGATTTCAAAAAGAATTGGAAGAGTTTAATAAAGCAACATCAAGAAGAGCAGGAAAAGAAACTCCTCAATGAAATTGAAAAGATTAAATCCGATCATAATTCTCGTTTAAATGAATATCAACAGCTGATTTCAGATAGAACCAAGGAGCTACATGAGGAAAAAGAACAGCTTCCATCAAAAATTATTCAGTATTCCAGTAATACAAAGAACCCCTTCAAATTCGTCTACAATAAGATTAAGCTCTATCAGACTTTCAAAAGGCTTGCTAGATTGACACATAGTTTTACAGATGAAGTTGAGAAACCTTTTCGAAATCGGAATAAAAAAATTAAGAAGCTTGAACAGGATGCAATTTATCGTGAAACTAATTTTGATCAACTAGTAACAAGACGTTCAAGAGCTCACGTAGAGAAAATAAATCATATCAAAATCACATTAGATGCTAAATACACTCTTCTTGCTGGAGCTATAGGGGAACAAGAAGCTATTAAGGAATTAACCAAATTACCAGATTCTTTTATTCTAATCAACGATTTTAAGAAAACATTCCCAGATAAATACATTCCTTATAGTAAAGAATTGAAAAAAATAAATTCTATTCAAGTTGATCATATTTTCATTGGTCCTCCTGGTCTATTTCTAATTGAAACAAAAAACTGGAGCAAGGAATCTCTGCAAAACCTAAACCTTTTTTCACCGGTACAGCAAATAAGAAGAGCTAATTTTGCGCTTTTTTTCCACCTAAATAAATTAGTCAATAATGGTTCTCTTCGTCTTAATTCTCATCATTGGGGTAAAAAGAAGATAACTCTCCGTAACATTCTTCTTATGACCAATGCTAAGCCTAAGGAACAATTTCAATTTGTTAAGGTGCTTCATCTAAAGGAGATAGTTAGTTATATCCTTTATTTCGAAGAAACGTTTTCATCAAAAGAAGTTGAGAGAATTGCAAATTATATTCGAAGAAGGTAAGCGCAATCTATCTCCCTTGAATAACTTACAAAAATAGAAGTAAAAAATCTTACTATCTTTATTTTACATATGTTATTCAAGATTTGCTACATTGCCAATCATGAAATTTCATAGCAAGGGGTATCACTGTGTTTTCAATTATTTTTATTGTGTCTTCAAGACATTCTAGAGTTGTTATAACCATTGGAACATATGGTGATCTTTTCGATAATACATTATCTCTAATTTCTACTAATTGATAAGGATGAATTAAAAATTTGGTTTTGTAAAGATTTCCAGAATCAATATCTTCTTCAAAAACATAGGACAATAAGTCAAATTTACGTCCAAGAATAATAATTGGAATACATAAATCACCTGCTACTGTAAGGGATTTTTGTCTGCTTATTGGATATCTATTACCATATCTCACCTTCATATGCCAGTTTATGCTGGATACTACTTGATTGAATCCTTTCTTTATTTTATTTTTAATCTCATTTTCCTTAGATGGATAGATTATATCTTTACAAATCAATGACGCGAATTTTTCAGTTAAATTTCCATACATAAACTCATAGATCCGATCAAAACCTGTCCAATTCTTGAAAATATTCATTACACTATAATTGTAGAGTTCAATAGGATTAAAACCAATTATTGGTTCTTTTTCCTGTTTATCATACCGATCATTGTACTTTACATCTCCATAAAATGTTAACCCCGTCATTAAATATCCCGTATGTCCTGGTTCAAATTCTTCATGCTTGAATTCTTTTTGTGCAAAAACATCTAACTGTCTATTTTTCTTCACCACCCTTATGGTTTCCCATTCCTTGTCTTCATAAATTAATTCATCTACACTATAACCTAAATTATCGAATATCTTTCTACTTTTATATTCAGTTGAACCAGCTTGTCTTGCAATTTTCTTAATATATTCTTCCTTTTTCTCTTCAATTATTTCTTCAATTATAAACGGTTTATTTTCCATCGATTAGAATTATGTTATCACAAATAAGAATTTTTGGTAGATTTTTTGGTTCTTATCTTTTAATAAGCTCTAATGAAATTAACCAAAGAACTTATATTTGCATGTGTTAAAGCCTTTAAGGGAATGGTGATATGTTTGAAAGTATGCTCAAGTACAAGCTCATTAACTGGTGCAATTGAAGAAATTGTTTTAAACGCGGAAAAGGAGTTATTTCTGGTTAGTCCATATATCAAATTTACAAAAAAGAATGATAAGATATGGTCTACCCTGATACAAGGTTTAGAATTAACAAAGAAAAACGGTATTAATATTGTTTTTATTACTAGGAAACCAAAAAACAAAACCGAAATAACAGAAATTAAGAACAAGTTGAAAAAATATGCGGATAAGGTGTGGCTGGTTCCTGATCTTCATGCTAAGTGTTACTTCAATGGAAATAGAGCATTAGTATCTTCAATGAATCTCTATTATCATTCAGCAAGTGAAAATTTTGAAATTGGTGTAGATTTCCAAGGTGAGAGTGATGAAGAAAGTCTTCGATATATCCAGAATTATATCAATTTGCTAATGGATATGGGTGAGGAAATCTTAGCTGGTACAAAGACTTCTGGTTCTATTAAACTAAAATATTCTGAAACTAATGGCAAATATACTCTGAAATCAGAGAATCAAGAGCACCTTGGTTTTTGTATCGTTTGTAGAAATGAAATAAAGATAGACATCAATAAACCGAAAAAGCTTCATGTTGTTCGATGCAAGGATTGTTGGGAAGACAAGAAAAAAGGAGCTGTTAAAGGTCAATTTTGTCATATTTGTGGATACACTATAAAAACGTCAACAGACAAACCTGCTTGTATTTCATGTTACAGACAAATAAGAAAGATAGTTGAGGTATAATAGAGCGATACTGGAGGCTTTAGATCAGTTGTGTTTGATTATTATATTCAATTCCTTTTTTAAGGAGCAAAATTTTCATAATTATTGCGTCTATTTCTTTCTTTTTTTCTTCAGATCTTTGTTGTTTTAGTTCATTTATTATCTCTTTACTTGATTTTCCTTCTATCATTTCCTCCTCTTCAAACAATCCCTTGGTTTTGCCATAGAGACACCAGAACTCCACCTTCCTAGCCACTTTTGGATAAACTACCAGATCCTTTTCCTTGTAGATAGCATAAGTAGACCTCTTAGCATCGATAAAATCCATCGTACCATCATCATTATAGATAACTATCTCAGGTTGCACTCTAGTCTGCTCAACCAACTCAGGTGTTTCTATAGTAGGTTTCCACTCCCAGTTCTTACCTTTTAAAAGAACCTCAGCTATCTCTTTACAAAGCTCTTCCCACTTGTATGCAGTAGTAGTAGTAAACCAACAAGCTTCAGCTTGTTTATGTTTATACAAATGACTAGGATCAGCAAAACCTCTCCCACAATCCTTGCAGACAAAAGGTTTCTCATCAGTATGCATAGCAATTATATGAAGTTTCAACCCACGAGAATGGGGGAATGCAGAATCACATTCCTCACAAGCATAAGGACGATGATTTTGATGAACAACTTTGACATGATCGTTTAAGTGATGACGAAGTTTGAAGGCAAAACCACACTCTTCGCAGATATATTGACGTTGGTTAGTATGAAGAGAAATAAAGTGCTCTTGTAAATGTTGTAGGAGCTTAAAGCTTTTTCCACATTCCTTGCAAGTATAAGGTCGAAGATTTAAATGAATAGTTCTTATATGTCTGTTTAATGTATCTTCTCTTGAGAAAGCATCTCCACAGTAGCTACATTTGAATTTTCTATCCACATCATGAACTGATGATATGTGACGTTCAAGGTGTGCTAGATGAGCAAAACTTAAACCACAAACTGTGCATTTGTGTTTTTTAATTCCGAGATGAACGTCTCTAACATGACGGTATACCATGTCTTTTCTTGAGAATGCGAGACCACACTGAGGGCATTTATGCTTCTTCTCTTTGTTATGAACTGTTTTAATGTGACGAGTTAATCCATATTTTCTGGTAAAATGTTTACCACATGAATCACACTTGAATTCATCTACTTTCATTATATATTTAATACTGAAATTGAATTAAAAACCTAAAATAAAAAATAAATAGAAAAATGAAAGAGAATTCTCTTACATTCTGCGGCCTCTACGACCACCCTTTCTCCTACAACCATTGTGGGGTAAGGGAGTCACGTCTTCTAGTCTTATTATTCTCATTCCTGATCTTTTCAGTGCTCTTAATGCTGCTTGTGTTCCTGGTCCTGGAGTTCTATTTTTATGTCCTCCTGGTGCCCTATATCTTACATACAGTTGATATATCCCTTTTGCTTGCGATTCTTGTGCTGCTGCGTTTGCTGCTTTCATTGCTGCATAAGGACTTGATTCATTTCTGTCTGCTTTCACAAACATTCCTCCACTTTTACGGCTGAATGTTTCAGCTCCGGAGATGTCAGTTATGTGAATGATTGTATCATTATAGCTTGAAAAGATGTGTGCTATCCCGTGTTTAGATTCTCTTCTTCTAGGACGGGCAGTAGGTTGAGTAGATTCTTCTTTTTCAGTTTTATCTTTAGACTTTTCCTCAGTTTTAGTTTCTTCTTTTGCTTTAGATTTATCTTTAGACTTTTCTTCAGTTTTAGTTTCTTCTTTTACTTCAGTTTTATCTTTAGATTTTGCTTTAGATTTATCTTTAGATTTTTCCTCAGTTTTAGTTTCTTCTTTTTTACTCATCATACTTCACCTACTTCTTATTCTCCGCTTTCTTTGAAAGCAAAACTTTAGCCTCATTATTCATAGCTGTTGCAGTAGCGGGACCAACACCTGGAACTTTGGAAAGTTCTTCAGTAGTTGCATTAGCAATCTTACTAACAGTATCAAAACCACTTTCTTTGAGAAGCATGGCAGTTTTTGCACCAATACCTTTTATCAAAGAGATGTCAAGGTCAGGGATTTTAGCTTCCTTCTTTGGAGCTTCTTTCTTTGGAGCTTCCTTCTTTGGAGCTTCCTTCTTTGGAGCTTCCTTCTTTACTTCTGAAATTGTTTTAGCTGATGGTTTTGGAGCTTCTTTCTTTGGAACCTCTTTCTTCACTTCTGGTATTGCTTTAGCTTCTGGTTTTGGAACTTCCTTCTTTACCTCTGGTTTTGGAACTTCCTTCTTTACCTCTGGTTTTGGAACTTCCTTCTTTACCTCTGGTTTAGCATCTTTCTTTGGAACTTCTTTCCTTGGAGCTTCTTTCCTTGGAGCTTCTTTCCTTCTGGGTTTACCATCTCTTCTAGTTCTCCTAGGTTTGTGTTCCTCCTTTTTCTCAGGCTGTCCCGCATCAAAAGCAGGAGGTGCTTGAGGTCGAGAGGGATGACTTTGATCATTCAGTGGAGAACGAGGGGCGTAGTTGATTAAATCCTCTTCAGCTACTGTAATTAATCTGCTAGGAGACGTTGCGATACCAGTACCAATAGCTATGTGTCTGTGAGTAATAAACTGACGAGCTTGGTAAGGAGAGGAGGCTAAACCTTTTCTGAATACAATTGTTTGAAGTCTTCTTTCAAGAATGACTTTAATTTCAAGTGCTAAAACAGAATCAAGGTTGCTATGCTGAGGTAACATGCCAAAACGAGAGAGTCTTGAAAGAAGTTCTTCTTCTCGAATTTTTCTAGCTTCAGGATCAAGAGCAAGTAAGCCTCTAGCTTGTTGTCTAGCTGTAGAAAGAATAGTTCTTGCTTTCCATAATTCTCGTTTATTTCTTAAACCATAATCACCAACAAGAGGGAGCTCTCTCTCTAAACGAGCTTTATCATAAGGATGACCAGGAGTTTCAATTTTCTTTCTTTGTCTTTTAATTCCACCCATTATAATCACCTTTGTCTTCTCTTAGATACACCTATAGTTGCACCGCTTTTACCATGAGTTCGGGTTTTTTGACCTCTAACTTTTAATTTAAACTGATGGCGAATTCCTCGACGGCATCGAATCTTGATATATCTCTCAATATCTTGTTTTGTTTGAAGAATGAGTTTGGCCTCTGTTATGTGTAAATTATCACCAGTCAGGCGATCTTTTCTTCGATTAATCATCCATACAGGGATACCTGCAGCAACAGGATCAGAAATAACTCCTTCTATTTCCTTAACTTTTACATCGGTAAGAGTACCAATACGCTCAGAATAAGGAATATTCAATGTTTTTACAATTGTCTGTGCTAACCTTCTGTTAACACCCGCGATCTTAGAAAGTCCTAAAGAAACAGGTAAATAACCCTCTAAATCGGTAGACTTTATCCTAACTAAATGGCGAAATGACATATTATCACTTTGTTTGTTTTTCTCTTCCACAACCCAGAGTTGTGGTGCTCATCTTTCTACCAGTTTGTAGAAAGGGAGAATATCTATCTCCTTTGAGCTTCGCCTAGCATCTATACATAGTAGATACTAATGACTTCAAGAAGGGAGAAGATAATATTTTTTTAAGTATTTGCTTAAAAGAGAAAAATATATTCATCATTCAAGAGCATGTTTAAGAAAATATGGAGCCAGGACGGGGATTTGAACCCCGGCGCCTCAAGGGCAATGCATTTCCAATGCATCTCCGTAACCGCTTGGATATCCTGGCACTCTTTGTAAATCTTACAAATTAGGCTTACGTCTTTTCTTCCTTACTTTTGTTTTAAAACTTTTCTTTTAGCTTTATTCCAAATTGATAATATGTACTAATACCATTGTTTCAAAGAAGTGAGAACCATTTTTTCTCTTCTTCATTTTTAAAGTATTTTACTTTTAGTAAAGTCCCCAAATCCTTTTTTAAGTTGTAATCATAAATGTCGTTAGAATGACAAAAACTTTAGACGAGATACTGACATTGCTTAGTTCAATGTGTGATAAAGACGTTATACGAAGTAAGGATTTTGGGATTGAGTTTGGAACTTATGCTGAGAAAGTTACAAAATCTACTAAAATAAAAACGATTTTCGTTTCCACATTTGCTAATCTTAGACTTATGCACTCGATGAATGAAAACAAATCTAATTTGGTTATCACTATTATGCCTTTATCAATTATTGAAAATGGTTTTCCATTATCTGAGCGAGATTTTGAATTATTACGCTCTTTAACTACCAATAATATCAAAACAATGAGCCTATCTAATAGTTGGTTGTACTCACAAAATGGTGCTTTTGCGTACTTTCTTCAAACTCTTGGTATCAATCACTTTAAACAAGACAAAGTTTCCGTATCTCCAAGTAACAACATTTATAGCTGGAAGACTAGTGGAATTTCTTTCAAAGATTTCCTAGCAAATCTTTCTCATCTCACAAAGAGATGGACTGCTTTTAACAACACATCCATGGATGAGTCTGAATGTTTTGCACTGGAGAGGCAAGAACTATCTTTGGAAGAACTAAAGAAACTCAAGAAGGAAGGGGTTACTACAGTGATTAGTTTCAATTTAGATTCAAAACGATTAAAGGATTATCAACAAAACAAAATGAATTTCCTATTTCTGCCAATACAGGATTTCTGTAATATCGCTCTTAGAAAGTTTTCACAGTTATTACAAATGAAAGTAGAGCAGAAAGTAATCTTCTATCCGCAAGAGATAGTAAACTGGATTTCTAACAATGATTTAACCAACTAAACCAATATATAGTGAAAAAAAACTATGCTTCCTGAGAAGAGAGTTGGGATGAAATGGATTCTATTATTCCTATAGTTATATCTGCATTAGAGGATATAGACAAAGGGAAATCTCTACGCAATGTTTTACGCTTTCACGTTAATCAATATAAGTTAGATAGAGAAGAAGAATCTACTCTATATTATTATGTTCATGAGATTTATAGAAAACTTAACTGGATTGATCTTTTTATAAAAACCAGTTCATCAAATTTTTCTCTTAAAAAAATAAAGAGTGATATGAGGGCATTATTACGCATAGCTACACACATGTTGAAAGTAAACAATAAGTCAGTTAATGAAGTAGCTACAATACTTGAACCCCACTATCATTCCATTGCCCATATTTCTTTTTGTACTTTGTTAGAATTAATCCAATCAGTGACTGAGGAAAATCTATATGAGAACCGAGAAGATTTACCCTCAAAATATTCTCTGAAGTATTTTACTTACACTTGGATAATTAGGAAATTCATCAAGCAATGGGGAGAAGATTTCACAGAAAAAGTATTACAATCTTTCCTTGAAAGTATCCCGATGTATGTAAGAATTAATATCCTAAAAGCATCTTTTGATGAGATTACTGGTAATCTTACAGACTATGAAATTAAATATACACCTGTTGATACTATACCGGATCTTATACGTATTGATGAAACACCTGTACCAATTCCACGCTTAGATGAATTTAAGGATGGTAAGCTTGTTGTGCAACAGAAAGCTTCTGCTTTGGTTTCACTTGTTCTGGACCCACAACCAGACGAGGAAATACTTGATATGTGTGCATCGCCTGGGGGAAAAACTTCACATATTGTAGCTCTAGCTGGTACTGCGAAAAATATTTTGGCAGTTGATTTAAACAAGGAAAGGGTGAAAATATTAACTAATCGATTAAAATTGTTAGGTGCTGAAGAAGTTAAAATTCTATCAGCAGACGCAAGAAATCTAAAAACTGCTGTTAAATCGACTTTTGATAAAATTCTACTTGATCCCCCATGCTCTGGTTCAGGGACTTATTCTTCAAGACCTGACATTAAATGGAGAATTAAACAAAGAGATCTTAACTGGTATATTAAATTACAGAATGATTTACTTAGTGAAGCCTCCAAGCTTCTTGAAGTGGATGGATGTATTGTTTATTCAACCTGTTCACTTTTTGAAGACGAAAATCATGAGATCATTTCACAATTTCTCAAGAACAACTCAAACTTTTCCTTAATGCTAGCTTCACCAATGATTGGTATACCATCTGATCTATTGAATAATAGAACTCAAACGTTATATCCTCACATTCATAAAACTGAAGGTTTTTTCATTGCGAGAATGAAGAAAGAGAGTAGTTAGCTTTCTTCCTCATATATACTATCTAATAGCGAATCTATTTTTTTAACCATCTCAGCTTTTAGAATATGTCTAGCTGGTTTTTTCATTTTTTTAGCTTTGTCCAATTTAGTTTCAAAAAGAATCTGATTTGCTAACGTTTTAACTAATTCATCAATATTTTGGGTTTTGTAACTCTCCTCTTCTTTCTCTACATGAAGAATTTTTCTTATAGGTTGTATTTTCCTTTCTTGTTTCGTAGTCTGGACGCTTGGAGAATAGTTTTGCGTTTCAAAAACTGGAATGGTTTTTTCACCGTAAACAATGTTTCTCGAGATTCTCTCTGATTCCTTGTTTTCTTTAATCTCACTTGAAATCGAAACATCTAGCTTCTTATAAAGTGACGGAAGTATCCGATCCTTCTCTTCCTCCTCTATATTGATGACTCTATATCTTGACCCCTTCTGTGTATTTAGGTTGGTTGCTGCTCTAGCTGCTGAATAAGCCAAAACACTTGATATGCCCATTTTTCGATAGATGAATATCTTCTTTTCTTTTCTATCTACAATCAAATAAGCTCCATCACCACGAAGAAAACTATCTTTCTCAGATGGAACTTCGAAAAAACTACCATCTTTGTTAACTGAAAAGATACGTAGGCCCATACATTTCACCCCATTGTATACAGAGGCGAACTACAAATAAAAACTATTTGCTTTCCAAATGGCCTTATTTCTTATAAAATGTTGGATCCGAAACCCCTGATTCTTGAAAAGCTCTCTTTTTTCTTTGGCATGACTCACAAATTCCACAATGGATAGGATATCCCTCCTTGGTCCATTTTTTGACTTGATAACAAGAAGACATATACTCAAATTTTGCCTCTTTTTCAATCAAAAACTCAATAATCTCTCTTTTTACTTGTGTATTGAAAGGTGCAAGAACAGAAACCTCGTTTAAACAACCTAGATTAATGGCATCATTCATCCGTTCTACAAACTCGGGAGTATTGTCTGGAAATGTTGATGCTTCTTCTTTGTTTGCACCGAATAAGATGTGAACCGGTTCTTTGTAACTATCTGCAAAAGCTGAAGCTACCGATATAAATAGGATGTTTCTTGCTGGAACCCATACTTGATTTGCAGTTTCTTTTGTCAATTTGCTTTCATCAAGTTGCTTAAAACTAGAAAATTCAGGAGGATCCAATTCAGACAATGCGAGTTTTGAACCTCTTTTTGAGGAGAGTTCTTCAAGGAAATCTAGAGAGATAATCTTGCTTTCCAAATTGTAAATTTCTGCAAATAGCAGATTCAATCTTTGAATGACTTCATCTTCTTTGCTACCATATTTGAAACTTAACAGTGTTATCTCTTCATATTGTTCCAAAGCCCAGTAAAGGCAAGCGGAAGAATCTAATCCTCCAGAGAATAATACTATTGCTATACTCATTATTAATCCTCTTCTCTAAATAGCCCGTAGGTTCAACATATTATTTTCGTATTATCGAAAATCAATCACCTGTATAGATGACCTTACTTGTAGGCGTTTCCGACATAATAACTGTAATTTTAAATTCTGGAAATTGTTTTTTAATTAAATCATGAAAATATATGACCATAAGTTCAGCTGTAGTTGCTTCTATTGGAAGTAATTTGACATCTTCTCTAGGGAATCTATATCTTTTATCCTCACACGTTGTAACCACTACTTCTTTCTCGTTAGTTTTTATGCTAAAATCCTTGCTATTTTCAGGAAGTAATGTTTTGTGATCTAATTCTTTAAGAATCTCGCTCACACCTTTTTTGAAAAGACCAAAATCAATAATCATATTGCTCTCATTTAGATCTCCTTCTATTTCAACTTCAATTTGATAATTATGACCATGTATACGAGCACATTTATCGTGTTTCGAAAGCATATGAGCACATGCAATTGTAAGTTTGTCACCAGCAATCCTCAATTTCATTTAATCACCTAGTGTATGTAACGTGTCTTTGAAACATCTTCCTTTATTCGTTGCATTTCTTCCACATATTTCTCTGTTATTTGAACTACAATTTCTTCCATATCAGCTTCCTTTATGTCCAAATCAAATAAACATGTTGCTTTAACATGCTGTGGGAAACCTGTACAACTCAGATTTATTCCAAAGTGTATTTTGCTACTAGATACACTAA
>BPTM01000009.1 GCA_023705945.1 Candidatus Heimdallarchaeota archaeon | reverse complement strand
TTTGACAGCTTCAATTAAGTCACGTTGATGATTAACCACTGTGACTCCAGCTTGCTCTAACGCCTCTCGTTTTGACTCATAAGTCCCGAATTTTTGTCCAGGGGAAATTACAGCTCCCGCATGACCCATTGTTTTTCCCTCGGGAGCGTTGGCACCTGAAATTAAAGCTACCAAAGGTTTAGAATATTTCTTTGGATGTGCCATCATATCTTGTGCAAGAAGTTCTTCTTGCATCCCTCCAATTTCTCCAGCAATGACAACAAGATCAGTATTTTCATAATCCATAATTCTTGAAACAAGGTCTATAAAGCGAGAACCAATTGCACCATCTCCTCCAACTCCAAGCACACCGTTTTGAGCAATACCTGCACTTGCTAATGCATCTGATAAATGGTAAAGAATCGCTCCGCTTCGTGAAAGTATAGTGACACCTTTTGGTCCGATTTTATCCCCAACCAACTCAGCTTGAAAGATATCTGGAAGCATTCCAACCTTTATTCCTTCTGGAGGAAAAATTATTCCAGGAGTATTTCCACCAAATAGAACCGTTTTGTGTTTCCTTGCTTCAACAAGTATGTCTCTGACATCTTTTAGTGGAATAAACTCGGAAATCAAGACAACGATTGGTATCCCAGCTTTTATTACTTCGATTGTGGCATCCTTTGCTGTTGAATAATGCCTCCAAATGCTGGCTACAGCAATATTTGGGTGTATTTCCACGGCATCCTTTGCGCTCTCATATACAGGAATTTTTTCATGAACTAAAGTTCCACCTTTTCCTTGAGCTACACCACATGTAACATTTGTACCATATTCCATCATTAGTTGGGCATGCCTTGTTCCTTGTCTACCTAATCCTACAATCATGGTTTCGATTGTTTTTGTTTCTGTAATCTTCTCAGCAAGCTCTGGACGAACTTGCTTAATGAAGTAATAAAGTAAACCTTGTTCAACTGATAGTTTCTCAATTGTCATTTTATTCCCCCTAGTTCTTTCTGTTTTTTGATTCTAAAACCATATTCAATGCCATCCTTGATGACCTCTGCCATTATCTTCTGATTGCCAACAACGATGTGCAAATCTTTCAAAGGTTCCGGTGACTCTTTCTTCGCTTTGTCAAAAAAAGCTTTAGCAGCAGCTAAATCCGTTCCAACCATTCGACCAAAGATTGGAATCATTCTTCTTTTTGATATATATCTATCTCTTAGAGCCATGATTAAGCCTTGAATGAATATGTCACAACTTGATATACCACCAAAGCGGCTAGTAATTATCAGATCAGTTGCTGGATGATCCATTAAGAGATGAAACATATCTGCGACCTTACTAAGAGAAGGTCCTCCTCCGCTGTCCATGAAATTGATTGGAACTACATTTCCATCAAAATAGCGATTACCAACATTTACAACTTCATCAATTGAAAAGATACCATAACCTGCTCCTCCAGGAACTAAACCAACATATAACTTATCTTCTTCTTTTTGAAAATTCTCTGGATTGTCAAGTAAGTCAAGAAATGGAAAACCAATGATATATGCTTGCGCTTCATATTTGGTTTGCTCTGACACATCATGTCTCTTACTTCGAGGGTCAATTCCAATTGATTTGAGCAGTGGAGCTTGTCTGTACAAACTATTATCATCTAATACGAATTTTGCATCTGCAGCTATTAGTTGATTATCACAGGTTACAATGAGTGGATTAATTTCACATATCTTGGCTTCACATTTCTGAAAAGCTGAAAATAATGCAATTATAGCTGTAGATAGACTTTCTTTAACCGAAGTCAACTCTGGATTTCGTTCGACTAGAAAATCTGCTGCTTCTTTACTTAACTCCTCTGGAAGAGTATTGGGATTGTCACCTAAGGTTTTCTTCCAAATTTCTCCAGGTTGATTTTTAGCAACTTCTTCAATATCTATTCCACCGCTTGCAGATGCAACAATAACAAGGTCAAATGTTGCTGGATCTGTAATTATAGATAAATAAATCTCATGTGATACATCCACAGCTTCCTCAAGAAGTAGTTTTTTTATAGCTAAACCATGAATAGTTAAATCAAACATCTTGCTACAGATTTCTCTAACTTCTTCAATATTATCAGCTTTTTTTATCCCACCTGCTTTTCCTCTTCCTCCTATCAAAACCATTGCTTTAATCATTACTGGAAAATTCAAGGATAGACCTTCTAAATCACTAACATTTTCTATTATACCAATCTTCTTTGGCACTGTTAAATCAAACTTTTCAAAAATTTGTTTTGCTTCATATTCGTATAATTTCATTGTTTCTACCTTTTATTCTGAATATTTCTTTTGATAATAATTGATAAGACCACCTGCATTGAAAATTTCTAATAACTCATAGGGTAATTTTGGAAATGTATATCTTTTATCTCCATTCATAATAATTCCATTTTGCAAATCTATTGTTACAGATTCCTTTGAATTATAGTTTTCAATAAATTGTGGGAGAACTATTATTGGTAATCCTTGGTTGATTGCTGATCGAAAGAAAATGCGTGAAACAGATTTAACTATAATTGCTTTTACACCTGCAAAAGCTAATCCTACTGAAGGGTGCTCTCTTGATGAGCCACAACCAAAATTCGCTCCAGCTATGATTATGTCTCCTTCTTGTACTCTTGAAGCAAAGGATTCATCCAACCCCTTAAACAAATGTGAAACAATTTTCTCCCCGTCAGCTGATTTTATGTCATATGTTAAAGAACCTGCAAACATTTGGTCTGTGTTGAAGTCATCAATATCACTATAGTTCCAGGCGTTGTTTATCTTTCTATCCTCACTTGAACTGATAACTAATGTTTTTGTTTGCTTTATTCTTGATTCTAACTCTAGCAATGAAGTTGTCTTCTTGATATCTCCCTTTAAATAACTGCGGGGGTCAACAATCTTCCCTGCAATTGCTGAAGCTGCTACAGTTGCTGGAGATGCAAGATAAACAAATGATTTCTTGTTACCCATCCTACCAAGAAAATTCCTGTTTGCAGTGGAAATCACGTTCCATCCATCAGCTGGAATTCCTTGACCTTTTCCTAGACATGGACCACAACTACAGGATAGTATAGTTGCACCTGCTTCTACAAATGTTTGAATTGCTCCTTTTTTAAGAGCTTCAAGATAAATCTCTCTAGAGGCTGGAGCAACGAAAAATTGTACTCCAGTTTTTACTTTCTTACCTTCTAGAATTGAAGCTGCTATAAGAAGGTCATCTAATCTAGCATTTGTACATGTTCCAAGAAATGCTTCTTGAATGGGAATCTCATCTAAATCACATATCTTCCTTGCATTGTCCACTTGGTGTGGTACCGCAATTAATGGTTCTAACTCACTAAGATTCACAACAACTTCTTGACTAAATACGGCATCATCGTCAGACCAAATTACTTTCTTATCATTTGAATAAGAAACACCATGTTTTTCCTCTAACCAATTTACCAAAACATCGTCTTGTGGAAATATAGCTGTTTTTGCACCCATTTCTGAAGCCAAATTGGTTAAGGTCATACGTTCAGAAATTGAAAGCGATTCTACTCCTTCTCCATGAAATTCAATGGTTTGATAAGTTGCACCAGCTGATCCTAATTTATTCATAATATAGAGCGCACAGTCCTTAGCGTAAACACCTGGGGAGAGTTTTCCAAGTAATTCTATCTTAATAGTTTCCGGAACCCTGAACCATGTTTTTCCAGTAAGCCAAAGACCAGCAGTTTCTGTTCTGTCAATGCCAGCGGCAAAAGATGAGAATGCTCCACTAGTACATGTGTGAGAATCAGAACCAACAACTAGCATAGCAGGCAAAACATGATTCGACATTAGTTGATGACAAATTCCAGTTCCTTCATCATAAAAATTTGTTATATTGTGTTCAGCTATTAGATCACGTATGCTTTGATGATCGTTTGCCAATTGAACATTAGTTGGAGGAGAATCATGATCCAAAACAATAACTAAACGCTGTGGGTACAATATGCTTTTTCCACCCATTTTTTGAAAAGTTTTTACTATAGATGCAGAATTGTCATGTGAAAGTATTAAATCTGGTTCTACAAATACAATATCTCCAGCACTAACATCCTCTCTGGATTTCAGCGAGAATAATTTTTCTGAGAATGTTTTTCCTACCATTCTAATTCCTCTATTCAAATTTTTTCCCCTAAGTTCATTAAGCCACCAGCTTTCATAATATCTAGAACTGGTATCGGGATTTTCTCACATTTGATATTAGTTCCTTGTGTTTTGTTTGTAAGCAAGGATTGAGTGATATCTATCTCTAATTCATCATTTTCTTCAATTGAAAAGTTTGCAATCTCAGGTAATTCAACTAAAAGTAATCCTGCATTTACGGCATTGCTGTAATAAATTGGTCCAAAAGATGCACCAATTATGGCCTTAAATTTATGTGCGAGGAAACCAGTTACTGCCTGTTGCCTAGTAGACCCTTTTCCAAAATTTTTTCCTACAACAAGAATTTTTCCAGTATTGTCTTCCTTTCCAAAATTGCGATATCCATCCAAGTTACCAAAAATATGAGGCTTAATTTCCTCTGGGTCATGAATTGTTAAAAGGGACTGATGAAATATCTGATCAGTATCTATATCATCAATAAGAACCTTTCTAGCTTTTCCATCTATAATCTCATTACTCATTTAATCATCTCTTATTATTGGTTTAGCGATTTTTCCTTCAATTGCTGTCGCTGCTGCAACAACAGGACTTGCAAGATAAACATCTGCTGGACCGATTTTACCTTGCGTGTTGCGGTTACCAGTTGTTAAGGTCACAGCTGTTTCTCCTCCTGTTAATCCATATTGACCTTTAGCACAAGTTGAACACCCTGCTCCAAAGAAATTGCCACCAGCTTCTAATATTATTGTCATATCTTTATTCAGATTTATCTCTACAAAATCTTCACGAGTTGCAGGAACTATACCGAATCGAACTTCTGGTTTGATTTGAGACCCTTTGAGTACTCTCGCTGCTTCATGAATGTCACTAGCACTACCGTTCGTACATGATCCAAGTATAATTGAAGTAATAGGGGTCCCCAAAACCTCTTCTATAGGTTTAACATTGTGTGGGTGAGGAGGGCATGCAACGTATAAACCCAAGTTATCAACGTTAATTGTAAATTCAGAAGCATAATTTGCATTCTCATCTCCGGTAAGTACTTCAATATCAATATTGAGTTGTTTATAATATTCGGTGGTTGCTTCATCAGTAGGAACAAACCCTATCATACCTGATGCTTCTGTAATTAGTGAGCACAATGTCACGCGATCTTCAATAGTTAATTCGGAGATTACATCTCCATAAAACTCAATAGCTTTTCCAGTTATTCCATATTCATGTAGTTGCTTCAAGACATATAGGGCTAAATCTTTTGAAGTGGTGGGCCAAGTGTATTTACCTTCTAATATAACCTTAACTGTTTCTGGAATTTTTATCCATGATTTTCCAGTTTTGAAAGCAAAAGCTAGCATCACATCGCCTGCTCCTTGTCCCAGGATACCTAACGCCCCCAATATGTTATAATGACTATCTGCCCCAATAACTATATCTCCGGGTTTTGAAAAACCTCTTCTGAACAACAAATGTGAACCGATACCAGATCCTAAATCCGTTACTTGTATATCATGTTCTTTAGCAAAAACGCGAATTTTCTCTTGATCCTTAACATGTTTGGGGTCATTACCATAAGGGTAGCAATCTGGTGTAAAGATGATTTTATTATTGTCAAAAGTCTTAGAACCTGGATAATGTTTCTGGAACAAGTCTATAACTTGTGGTCCCGCGTAATCTCTGGCTGTTACTATATCCAGATTTATCCATACAATGTTACCCGGATAAATATCCTCATCTGCAGCATCTGTGTGCTTTCTAATAATTTTTTCTATTAGCGTAAACCCTACCATTTTGTTCAATTTCACCAATCAGCAAAGAAGTAATAAATATATCTCTGTGTATTTATCTACGATTACTAAAACAAATAAAATAAATGATAAGAAAGAAAGTAAGTAATCATTACATTCCTTTTATTTTCTCACAAATTGCATCTGCCATTTCCGTGGTTGTTGAAGTACCACCCATATCATAAGTTCGAACCTTCCCTTCTGCTATAACCGCTGCAACAGCGTCTTCAATTTTGTTGCTCATTTCTTTCTCTCCAAGCCAATCCAACATCATTTTTGCAGATA
This sequence comes from Candidatus Heimdallarchaeota archaeon, assembly GCA_023705945.1. GTDB lineage: Archaea > Asgardarchaeota > Heimdallarchaeia > Heimdallarchaeales > Heimdallarchaeaceae > UBA460. The sequence continues at coordinate 25,512 of BPTM01000009.1, read as the reverse complement.
AAATCTGTGCAATAGGATTCACTTTGTTTTGTCCAACATATTTTGGAGCTGAACCATGACTCGGTTCAAACACAGCGAAGCTTTCACCTATATTTCCTGAACAAGCAAATCCTAACCCACCAACTAATTGAGCACATAAATCAGAAACAATATCACCAAACATATTGGAAGCTACTAGAACACCATAATTCTGTGGGTTTTTAACTAACCACATGCACATCGCGTCTATGTTGGTTTCCCAAAGTTCTTTTCCATCATAGTTTTGGATAAGCTTGCGAGCCTCTCGAATCATTAAACCAGAAGTTTCACGAATAACATTTGGTTTTTCGACTACAGTGACAGTCGGATAATCAAACTCTTTTGCATAATCCATACTCGCTTTTAGAATTCGTTGAACTCCTTTTCGTGTGAAAATTCTTGTTGAAATAGCAATATCGTTTAAATCTGCTTCAGCAAAGCGTTTAGCTTTAGGATGGTTCTCTACTAAACAGTTCATTACATCTTCAGGAACTGGATGGAATTCTATTCCAACATAGAGCCCTTCAGTATTTTCACGAAATACAACTAAGTCTAAATCATCTCTGAAATTTAAAGGGTTACCAGGATAAGCTTTGCATGGACGCAAATTAACGTACAAATCAAACAGTTGTCTTAGCTTAACAATTGGGCTAGAATACACTATTCCTTTTTTCTGCAATTCTGGAACTAACTCTTTCTGTGCTTCTTCTTTTGGTTTAGAAGTAATAGCTGAGAACAAACAACAATCTGAATTCTTGAGTAGTTCTAATGTTCTATCAGGTAGCGGATTTCCTTCAGTTTTCCAGAACTCCCATCCAATGTCACCCCAAGTATACTCTACCATATCACTGAAACCAACGGTATCAAGAACCTTCATTGCTGCATTAGTTACATCTATTCCTATCCCATCTCCAGGTAGTACTGCGATTTTATATTTCTTCATTTCTTACACCTTTTAATTATCAATTACTGTTTTCAAATATCTGTTTAATCGGAGCAAAGCAAAGGAAATCACAACGATGAATTATCTCTACTTCTGGCAACCTTGGGATTTTGTCTCCCTCTTTACTATGAAAGACTATTGCTTGTCTTACCAATATAGGTAAATCAAATTCATATACGATTTCTAAACCCATGGCTGGGTGTCGAATCAATTTTCCTTCTATCTTTTGAACTATTTTTCCTGCAGAGTTTCTCTCATATTCAATGAATTTCCCTACATCATGAAGTAATCCTCCTGCGATTAATTCATCTTTATTGAGTTTATCAGCTAATCCAAATGACTCATATCTCTCATATGTAGCAATACACATCTGAGTTACTGCCCGAATATGATCAATAATTGTAATTTTTGGAATCAGATTATCTCCTTCGAGCAATTCTGGTATCAAAAGGGTAAATGGAATCATTTGAAGATCTTCTTCTTTCCATCCTCCCATGTTTATTGCTTTTTCAAGTGACATAACTACTTTATCTTGTAGTATTTTATTCTCTATTTTTTCTATTTCAGGAAAAATGTTCTTAATTTCCATTTAAATGACCTCTTTTATTATTTATAACTGATTTTTTTCTATTAACATCAGATTTTGACTGACCAAAGAAAAATTCACACGGAATAATTAAAATTTGTGCTTGCGATATGATTTCGATTCTAGAGATTATTAGTAAGATAAATCACCAAAAAGAGCAAGCTTGTTCTCGCCGTGCAAAGAAATTACAGATAGTCCTTTATTTATAAGTATAGACCGAAGTTTTTTATCATTTGTAGCTATAACAGCTTTGTGAATTTCTGCAAGGCGTATTAATTCATAATCCGTATGCCCTTCTGCTTTAGATTCTATCGTCCTAAAAGACATGGCCAAATTCAAAGCAAGTTGTGCTTTACGTTTTGTAGCCATTTCACCCCTTTCTTTAATCTCTTCCAATTCAATCAAAACAATCTGTGGAACTACAACTTCAAAAGCAACAGACAAAATTCTTTCAAATTCATAGATAAGATTAATTCTCTTTTCTAAAGGCAGCATTAACATGCTAGAATCTAGTAGAACTAACATGATAAAATCTCCACAATTAAGCAATAATTTCTCCTACGCCTATTAAACGAAATCTTCCAGAAATACGTCTAGATATTGCAACAAGACTTTCTGTTCTTGATGCTACATCTCTACTCAATTTAATCTGTGCTTCTTTTCCTTTTATTTCTGTAATTGATCCTGAAGTCTTTGCAGTTCCAACATTAAGCATTAGTGTCTCTCCTTGTGCAAGAGGTTGTACCTTAGATATTTCTTCTGACCCAACTACAAATTCTAGCAATTGAATTTTGAGACTTAATGTTGAGCGTATTGGAGGCGTATCGCCGGGTTTTGTTATGATATTTCCCCCCATTTTGTCCGATTTTATAAATGATGGATCTAATTCGGTACCTAAGGCAACTAAACCACCAGAATGGGCGCTATCTACTAAACCTTGCTCCCCTATTGCAATGCTTATTACTTTTGTTATAATCTGTTGATAAGCAGACTTATTTCCTTTTTTAATTGAAATCCCAGGAACAATCTCAATTTCGTCCCCTACTTTGATTTGACCTTGGATAACTGATCCACCCAATACTCCACCTTTGAGATTTTTTGGTATAGTACCAGGTCTGTTGATATCAAAAGATCGTGCTACGTGCATTTCAAATGGGCTACTTATGTCAATTTCTGGTGTTGGGATATTCTTCTCAATCTCACAGATTAACACGTCAAGATTAGCTCCATGCATTGCGCTTATTGGAATTATTGGCGCATTTTCTGCAATTGTACCCTTAACAAAATCTTTAATCTCTTGGTAATTTATTTTAGCTTCTTCTTCTGTGGCTAACTCTATTTTATTCTGAGCAATGACGATATTCTTTATTTGAAGAATTTCCATAGCTGCAAGATGTTCTCTTGTTTGAGGTTGTGGGCATCTTGAATTTGCAGCAATTAGAAGGATTGCACCATTCATCAACGTGGCACCAGAAAGAAGAGTTGCCATCAAAACTTCGTGACCTGGGCAATCAACAAATGATACGCGTCTGATTATTTCAGAAGGTGTTCCACATTTGGGACATTTTTTTTCCACAGTATATGCTTCTGGTTCTGAGCAATTTGGACACTTGCGAAATTCTGTATCTGCATACCCCAATCTAATTGATATCCCTCTCTTCAATTCTTCAGAATGATCATCTGGGAATTTACCAGTTAAAGCTTGTACTAATGTGGATTTTCCGTTATCAACATGTCCAATGGTTCCAATGTTGACAACTGGTTGCTGGCGTTTTTTCTTTTCTTTTTTAGGGGGAACTTGTTCACTCATTAAATTTTCCTCAATATTTCTACTAAATAGTTACCAAATCTTATTATTAACTAATTTTAGATGAACCTATTTAAGTTTGTTTTCAAACTGAAGTAATTTATCAAAAATCTTCCGTTTAATATGATATTTTTTACAAAAAAACAATCTATCCTTTTGTCACGAAGGTTGTTTCCTTCACGTTAGACTCATGGAAAATATTTGCTATGAGTATGTTTAAAAACATTAGAAAAGAACGAGAATTGTAAAATTATGCGAGATGAGTCTACTCTTGTACTATAAGGTAAAAGTAAATGATACATTAAGAGTTCCACCTGACAGATTCGATGAAGACCTTGCTAAAGTATTAGCAGAAATAGCGAGAGAAGGGTTCGAAGGCAAAATTGATCCAGACTTAGGTTTCATTGTAGCAGTTACTGAAATAAATGAAATTTATCAAGGAAAATTGATTTCAGGAGACGGAGGTTCCTACTATGAAGCTGATTTCGAATTGTTATGCTATCTACCTGAAATAAATGAGATTGTTTCTGGAGAAGTCGTAGAATGTGTAGATTTTGGAGCATTTATCAGAATAGGAACTATTGATGCTTTATGTCATGTGTCTCAAATCGCAGATGATTATTTCCGTTATATTCCAAAAAACGCTGTTCTCCGTGGAGATAAATCGAAACGAGATTTACTGGTAAATACAAGGGTACGATCAAGGATAATTGCTGTAAGCATAGGTAAGTTTGCCATAAGGGTTGGTTTAACTATGCGCCAAGATGCTCTAGGAACAAATGAATGGATTGAAGAATGGAAAGATGAACTAAAAAATCCAAAGAGTAAAGCAGAGGAGGCTTCATGATATGTCCAAAGCCTGTAGAGTATGCCACTTAATCATGGAAAAAACTGCTAGTATTTGTCCAAGTTGTAAAACACAAGACATTTCTCCTGAATTTACAGGTGAAATTTTCATTCTAAAACCAGAAGAAAGCGACGTTGCGAAGAGAATGAAAATCAACAAAAAAGGACATTATGCTCTTCGAGTCCGGTGAACTTGTTGAATCAAGTAAAACCTGGTTCCTATTTTTTACCTCAAAATCAAAGACAGTTTTTTAAGAGTCCTTTAGGACAAATCATAAAGAATCGAAAGGATGTTGTTAAATTCATTGATAAATTATCTCACGATGATTCAACACCCAAAGTAATAACAGTTGGAGACGTAACCACAAGAATATTTGTAGAGCTGTCGTTTATACCCGACATTGCTATTATAGATGAACATGTGCAAAGGAAAAGAGTTCCATTATTGGAAATTGAGGATGTTTCTATTGTAGAAACATCCAACCAAGCTGGTTACATAATGCAAAATGCATGGATTGAGATTATTAACAGTTTAAAAATTAATGATAGCAAAATAATTATAAAAGTAATGGGTGAAGAGGATTTGCTAGTACTTCCAACTATACTTGAAGCTCCACTGGATTCAAAAGTCTTATATGGGCAACCTAATGAAGGGTTAGTAGTAGTGTTAGTAACTAAAGAAGTAAAACAAAGCGTTTGCGAATTAATGCGTAAAATGGTGAAGATTAATGAAAATTGATATCATTAAGAAAAATGAAAATAAACTATTAGAGCGTACAGAAATACGTGTTAAAGTCGACCATGTTGGACAACCAGTTCCTAAACGTGAAGATTTTTTGTCAAAATTGGCTGCTCTATTAAATAAAGAAAGAAATCAAGTAGTTTTAATTAAATTAGAATCCAAATATGGCGAAGGAAAAAGTTTAGCTCTAGTTCATGTTTATGAAACAGCTGAAAGAGCAATCGCCGTTGAAAAAGAGTTTCTCTTAAAAAGATCTGGGATTATCCAGGAAAAAGCAGAGTGAGTGTAAGAAATGAGTTCAACACATAAAAGGTATAGGGTCGAAGGAGATAAGGTAGTTAGATTAAAAAAAGAATGCGAAAGATGTGGAAATGCTGTATATATGGCTGAGCATAAAGATCGTCAAACTTGTGGAAAATGTGGTTTCACCCAGTATAAGCGTGGTCGTAAAGCTTCTTAACAATTTTTTAAACTCTTACAGAAAAATTTATACTTCGTTTCTTCTTTGTGTAATTAGGCGAATGACTGATTGAGACGGCTTAGATGTGTTTCACACAAAGGATATAAAAGCGGGAAAAGGACGCCACCATTTCTTAATATCTTTTCAACTACACCAAACAAATTAGTATACTAAATATTGACAAAATTTGTTTTACTTTGAAAGTATCAAAGAGAAAACCTATAAGAAGTGATTAACTTATATGGATGTATCTTAGAATTATAAAAAGGAGTAATATTAATGAAATCTATTGAAATTAAAATCTCTGAAGGTTTGAACAGCTATATACAGAAACTAGTCGATGAAAATAACTTTGAATCTATAGAAACATTCATTCAACAAGCAACTTTTTTGTTAGCTGAACTTCATGGTTTTGGTGAACAAACAAAGGGTAAAGGATTAAATGACGTTATTGCAGATTTAATTATTTCAAAAATTGGTTCTAGTAAAGGGGAAATTCAAAAAGTTAAAACCGTTGTTAAGGATTTTAAGATTCCTAATAAAGATTTAATAATAGAATCATTCAGTTCTTCTAAATTTATGTTTGAAGATGCTATATTTGCATCCTGCCAATTTGCGGTGTTAAAACAAGGAAATCCCCCAGTTACTAAAGAAGAATTTGCTAGATCTTTAAAACAAATGGAAGAAGCTGGAATTTTGACACGGATAAAACAAGGCGATAAAATGATGTGGAAACGCAACGAATAATTGCGTAACCTGAACTATTATATCTTTATCCTATTTTTCTATCATAGCATTTGCCATTTCTAGTAGCACTGATTTAGGTTCTTTTGCTTTTACAAAACCAGAGGCTAGGAGTACTCCTTTTGCACCCAGCTGTAATGCTTCTGAAATATCTTTAGCTGTAGACACCCCAGCTCCGACTAAGGGTGTGACTGAAGTATTGGTTTCTTGTATTGCTTGAATTGTTTGTTTAACTAACCCCGGTTTTGTTGTAACAGAGATTCCGCTACCTATTAGTTCTGGCGGTTCCATAGCACATGCTAGAGGATTTAAAGCTGAGATTGCCCTACTTGTTTGAAGATTGTTTGCACATACACATGTGAAGAAATCTAATTTCTTTGCTTTAGTAATGATTTTTTCTATGTCAGATAATCTCAATTGATATTCGGAGTGGTTTACTAGTGTTCCAGATGCTCCACTCTGTATTATTGCTTCCATTAAATTATTTCCAGTGTGGCTGCCAGAATCATTTGGATCTGTGTGTTGGGCAAATATAGGGATATTTACTGATTGTTGAATGAGACGAATGTCTACAGTTTGAGGGCAAATAACTATCTCAACACCTACCTCTTTGGCAACTTCTTCTGCAATTTTAGCCAATTTAACTCCATTTTCTCCAACAGATTGAATGTAATTTTTTAGATTTAAGATGATAACAGGATATTTTAGTCTAGCCATAAACTTAATTTCACACTGTAATTTAAAAAATTTCCTTGGACTCTGTGTTGTAGTACTACAACATTTGAAATGTTTAAATATCTAAATTTATTATAATCAATAAGAGCTGTGTAATAACACTTGGTGATTTTCTTGTATGGCGCCGATCAAATAAATGCAATCCTGCATGAAATAATAACTAGTGATGCTAACATTAACCATGTTATATTAGCTGATAAAACTGGACTAACACTTGCATATTCTTCAAGATTTGCTTTCGATGAATTCGAAACAGAAGCGCTTGGAGCGATAGCTAGTGCCGTATATTTAGCAAGTGAACAACAGGGTCAAAATGTGGGACTAGCAGAACTAGACATTATAATCTCAGAATTTTCTGATGGCTTAATATTAGTTGCCAGTTGTGGAAGTACAGTACTGTGTCTTATCACAGATACTGGTGTACAACTAGGTTTGGTACGAAGAACCATGAAAATGGCTGCAGAAAAAATACGAAACATATTAGATGTTGAAGCTAAACCAGCAATTCCAGCTGAAACCCCAACACTTACTCCAACTCCTGCGTCTGAACCAGTTGCAACTGAAGAAAAGAAAGTTCAGGATGAATTCATATCGGATTTGGAATTAGCTTTGAGAGAACTCGAGCAGTTCTAATTAAAAAATTGTTGTGAGGTAAATTCTATGGATATAGAGGCCCCAAAAGGTGGTGTTGAAAGAATAGGGAAAAAAGGTCGTGATGTTGATACTAGAGGTGAATTAATACTTACTGGAATTAGAACTTTAGACCAGAAACTTGGTATGGAAATGTCCTCTAGAAAAGGAATTCCAACTGGTTCTTTAATCCTAGTGAGCTACCCTTCAGATACTGTTATCCCCAAATTATTTATTCAACGTATATTGCTCAATTGGGCGAAAAAAACACAAGAAAATGTGATATTTTATGTTCATAGTAGCTCTCCATATGATAGTGTATTAAAATCCTTCCAGGCTTATGAGTGGGATGTTTCTCCATACGAAGGCAAAAACTGGTATTTTGAAAATATGTTCGATTTAACTAGTTCAACAATGTCATCAGCGTTGAAGCTAGGCAAAATAGAAGTTAGAAGAAGAACTTACGCTAAAAAAATAATTGATAGAATGATTCATGTTAAAGAAAGTCAGAATAAACAATGCTTTAGTGTTTTCGATGATTTGTTATGGATGAAAGAAGATAGTCTTGATGAAGATGCAGCAGCACTGATTACATTTCTAAAAAATACTTTGATATCTTTAGCAAAATTAGGTGGGGTACACTTCTTTTTAATACCACAAGGCGTACTTGACCCTGTAGCTGAAAGAATTATTATGAACGCAGCTCAAGGTATATTCTACTTCACAAGAAATGCAGTAGGCAGCAGAATTAAAGATACATTTGCAATAACAAAACTAATGGGTGTAGCATATGTGAGTGAAACTCTAGATATCACTCCATCGGAAGCAGAAGGTTTTAAAATAGAATCAACCGCAAAAATATAGTTGATATTTATGGGAAAAAAAGAAAATTCTGAAGATACTGAAACCCACGAGTTCATGGATATCGATGATGAGATTGTTAAACTTACAAAAGAAGTGAAAGCAATTAAGAGCAAGGCAAATTCGACTCATATAACTGATACAAAGAGCGGTTCGATTAAATCTAATAATAACATATTAGACATCAATCCAGCAATAACATATATCAATGAGATGTTAAAATCTTCTTCAGATAACATTATATCAGAATTAAAAGCAGAATTTTTTAGATTATTCAATTTTCTATCTAGTTTTCAAACTGTGTCACAATATACAAGAAGTCGAAATAGTTCAAGTATAGAAGAAGATCTTCTAAAAAGAGAGTTGTCTGAAGAAAATATAGCAGCTATTCAAGAGACAGTAGAAAAAGAAAAGGAAATGCTAAAATTACTCTTAGAAGAAAGAGAATCTTTAATCTATGAGTTATCAGATCAAATAGTTGCAATTGAGACAGAGAAAAAAGAGATACTAGAAAAATTAGATCAAGTTTTAGCCGATAAAGGGAAATGGAATAAGCGAAAAGAAGTACTGGAAAGATTGGTTACTTCGGACCCACGATTTAACATAATAAACTTGTTAAGAAGAATGGGCGTAATTGCACAAATACAATTATCATTCGTTCTGGGTGTTTCATTATCACAGACTAAACAATATATCAATGAACTAGAAAAAATGAAAATAATACGAATAAATGAAGACAACACAGTCTCTCTTGATGATAGTTTTGATGAAGAAACAATGAATCTCAAAGTAAAAACAAACGAAGATAAATAAAATAAGAAGTAAAACCACTATTGCTGTGCATAGAGTTTTTCATAGAAGAGAACAATATTCTTTAGTAATGTCTTAAATGCTTCATCGACATTTTCTCCTGTCTTAGCAGAAGTTTCAATGTAAGGAACAGAAAAACCAGACCATTGTGATAGAGAACGGGCATATTCTTCAGATTGTTCTCGCATAATGGGATCTTTGGCTGTAGCACGAAGATCGCTTTTATTACCGATTAAAACAATGGGGACAACCCTATTGCTATTGTTCTTAAGAAGTTCCGCTATCCAAGAGGGAATATTTTCGAAACTAGAACGACGTGAAATATCAAAAACAAGCAGGCATCCAGAAGTTCCTCGATAATAAACCTCACGAACAGCTGAAAACCTTTGTTGTCCTGCTAAATCCCAAATCTGAGCAACGAAATCTTGATCATCAATACGAAGTCGTTTTACGGCAAAATCAGCTCCGATTGTCATGGAATAACCGTCTTTGAATCCTTCTCCTAGATAGGTCTTACGCAAGGATGTTTTTCCAACTGCGCCGTCTCCCAACAAAGTTATTTTGAATATTTTCCTTTGACCCGCTGCCATTCGACTGTTCCCCATTATACAAATTACTATTAGCTTAGGATAGTATTTAAATTATTTGATACTCCTCGTCTAATATTCTTTCTGTTTGTTACAGTGGGCTAATTTGCAAATTTAACTTATTGACTCTTTAATATATTATTTGTTCTATTTTAGTATTGTCAAATGGGGGAAAAAAATTAAAAATAAAAAAATCTTTTATGTGATATCATGATAATTTTGGTTCTATAAACAAGTATACTTAGGAGTACTAAATGGAAACCCTATGTAAAAAATCAATGTTACTGCTAATCAGTATTATCTTTATTGCCTTGAAAAATAACTTACACTTAAATTTCTCTATAATATTATTATGTTCAAAAAGTATAAGATAGAGCAAACTTCCCTCTTATTGTAATGAGTTTGCCTGACAGGTTTTCTAAAATATTATTATTACTAGAAAAGAATTATCCAGTATTTTTTGGGGGCTTAGCAAATTTTTCTTCCCCCTTTCAACTGCTTATAGCTACCGTATTAAGTGCCCAGAGCACAGATAAGCAAGTAAACTCGATTACTAAAGAATTGTTTGATCGTTTTCCAGATCCTGAAGCTTTTGCTTCCTCCTCAATTAGCGAAATAGAAAATTCCATTTCAAAAGTAGGTCTGTATAAGAACAAAGCTAAATTTATTTTCGAATTATCAAAACAGCTTATTACTGAATATGATTCTATTGTACCTACATCCATTACTGAGCTAGTTAACTTACCTGGTGTCGGTAGAAAAACTGCTAATGTTTTGTTAAACGATTGGTTTAATATCCACGAAGGCATTGCAGTTGATACTCATGTAAAACGTTTATCATACCGGATGGGATTAACAGATAAAACTGATCCAAACAAAATTGAGGTAGATTTACAAGAAATAATTTCTTCTGAAAAATGGGGTCGAATTACTCATTTGTTTATTTCTCATGGGCGGTTAGTTTGTAAAGCTCAGAAACCTTTGTGCAAAACTTGTTTCTTGCTTAAATTATGTCCTAGAGTGGATGTTATTGAGGAATAGTTAGTTGCTTTTTTTGTTGCCCTTTGTATATTCTTTTTAAGGTAATCAAATTATGTCTATATTGCAATAAAATTTATTTAGGAAACAACTACCTAGTAATTAACGTTAAAAAATTGTAGGCGAAGGATATGTCCAAAATCGATATTCTACCTCCTTTATTGACTCGTATAGGTTTTAGTGAAACTGACATTAAGGTTTATGCAGCAACATTGGGGCTTGGTAAAGTTACTATAGGCGAACTACTTGTGGTTACAGGTTTAGACCCACTTACTCTGATTCAATCTGTAAAGAATCTTGAGGAACTGGGATTTCTGAAAAAAATAGCTGGTAGAACACCTGAATATTTCGGAATGTTACCATTCCTGAAAGAGTATATTGTTGTTGAAAAAGACGCACTCTATTCTATAGATGGTGTGATCAATTCCTTAAAGAGCACAAAGGAAGATTATAAGGAGAAAAAGACTAAATTTGGAGGAACATTGGAACTTACTGGTGAGGGGAATGTGTTTGATATTCACATTATTAGTGGTTTGATAAAACAAGTAGTCGATGCCCTCTATCAAAAATATGTTGAACATAGTGATGAACTACATGAATCCGTTTCCATACATGTTGAAAGTAACAAAGAAACAGTAGAGGGGTATCTTACTAAAATAAAGGAGCAACCAATAATCTTCTCAACACAGTTACACTCTTTTGTAGAAGAATTAAATGCGTTTGTTAAACAATTCAATCATGTTGCAAAACAGAGAAGTGATCAATTAGTAGAAGTGGCTGGACAACAAACCAAAGAAACATTTGATAACTTGTGTCGAATCATTGCTAATAGTCTTGATGCTCATACTGATAACCATAAAGAATTCCTTGAAAAATTAGCCCCTAGCTTAGATAATGAGTTAAAAGAACTTGTTGGTAAAGTTACAGATATCCAAGAGTCATTCATGGATAAATACGATACGATTTGGCAAGAAGCATATGCATCTTGGACAAACGAATCTAAAACAGTAGTAGATGCTATCTCTCAAGAGGTAAACAATCTCTTCTCTGAACAGATTAAGCAGACTCAAGAACTAAGAAGAAGCGTTGAGCAAATTGATAGGCAGGTTAATTTTCTATCTTCTAAAATTGCTGAATCTCTAAATTCTATTGAAACTTCTACTGTACTAAAACTTGGAAAGGCTAGAAAGCAAATTGAATCTCCACTAGTAGATGCAAGAGACACTGTTAGAAATCTTGCAAATGATCTAAACGAAAGTGGTTTGCAATTAATAGATCAACATGTTTTGGCCCTAAACGATGTAAGAGACGATATTCGATCAAAATTGGATCATTTCCAATTAACAGGGGAAACAACCATTCGTACAAAGAAGAATCAACTTACTAGTGAAACTATTGAAACAATTGATTTGCTTCCTAGTGACCTACTGGAATTACTTCAAGATGGAACTGAAAAATACGCGGAATCTTCATACAAATCTTGTGCTGATGTTACTGAGCAGTTAAAACAAACAACAACTGAGGAACTAACAAAATCAAAGGACGAAGTCTTGACTGAAATCCGTAAGTTTAGTCATGAAAGTAATCAAGTTATACAAAAATTACAATCTGATACACTTCAGGAAATAACTAAATCCAAACAAGATGCAGAGAAAATGGCAATTGACCTGAAAGCAAGGATAAGTGCATCTATTGAACAATTCCGAGAAGCAGCAACTAACAAACAAGAAGAGTTAGCTTCAAATCTAACAAACAAGAAACAACACCTTAAAGACCATAAAGAGGAACAAAAGGAACAGATAATCCAACAAGTGACTGAAGGTGAAGAAATACAAATTAATACCTTGGTCTCTCAAGTTGCTTCTGTTGTAAAAGATATTGATGACATCCTTATATCACAACTCGATTCTGTCATAGGAAAAGCTATGACCTTCTACCAAGTTATTAATACAAGAGAGGATGAACTTAGACAAATAGATAAATTTGCTTCTTCTATCTCCTTTGAGGGACAACATAATACTTCTATAATTGTGGGTGAAGAGGCAATAAAAGCAAGCATCACTGATATTGCAATGCGTTCCAAGTATGAACTTTTACTTGTTACACCAGATGTTGATGAAGAGTTATTGAAAGAAATGATGCAATACACAAAAGCTCAAAGAATTAGCCTAGTATCCTCTTTTGATAAGAGTAAACATCAGACTTTACTTCGACCTTTAGCTGAAAGATTCCCTGGATTAAAGCTTAAACATTATGACAAAAAAGATGTTTATTGCGCAATCCTTGACGGAAATAATGAAGCTGTATTTGCCTTCCTAACAGCCGAAGAAGTACCTATAGCAATTCGTACTACAAACGATTTACTCTTGCAACTTTTCAAATCTGCTATAAATCGTGATGTTCTGTTCCATAGTAGTGATGTGGAACTTTAATCTTCTTTTTTTAAAAATATAAAATTGTAGATAATCAATCTACATAGAATTTACAAGAACGCATATCAAGAAGATGTGGTATTTTTTGTATTAATCCTGCTCGAACTAAAAGTTTCAAACCGTGTCGAACAGTTCGTGGAGCCAAATTGCACAAATTAACAATTTCTCTACTGGTTATAGGTCCACTTCCAGTAACAATTTTAAAGATCGTAATCGCACTAGGCGGTAAGCCAGTCATAAGTTCTTGATTAATTTTTATGTTTTCAAGCGCTATAGCCACAATCATCATTTCCTTTGATAATTATTAGAAACTCAAAAGATTCTCCTTTTAAACTTATTTGAAATTGATATTGGAAAAAGAAAGCGAATCGTTACATTATTCGCCTTATTTAGAGTCTCTAAAGATTTTACGGAAAAATTACAAAAAAAACATTTTCCAAATACATCTATTTATTTTCTTGCACAATATCTTCTAAGCTTGAGTTAAACCACTTTTTGAGACTTATTATTTTTAAGACTTTTCTTACTTTCTCAATAATTGTAAGCATGCTTACAATTAAAAAGGGGGATTTTATTATTTCAAGTATAATCTCCTTGTTAAATCTAGCTTGTTGTGTTACTAAAACCAAAATAATGTCCTATTCAAAAAATGATAAACTTCCTAATAGTTGGATATTCTTAGATAAAGTCTTAGATAAAGTCTCGTTTATTTTATTGCTCAATATGAATAATAGTTAGAAAATGCGCATTATAAAAGGAAAAATATACATGAATCTGTTTTACTTTTGTATTCTAAACTTAAAGTTCCATCTTTGCAAGATATTTATGATAAGATTTTATAAGAAATTTCTTTGTTAATGGCTGTGTAATATTATCCCATGGAAGCACAGTATCAATATCATAACTTTTACTTGCTTCATTATCTAAGTTACTTCCATGATTTTTGAGTACTCTTTTCCAATTGCCAATTTTATTTCCCATTAAAGATACTTGATTTATCATTGGAAAGTAGTTGTGATTACTTAGAGATAATATCCGTTGTATAATTGCCCATTCAGGCGCATAGAAAGATGCTTCAATATTTTTGAGTTGATACAAATTTGATTTATACCATTTCTGCTGATATTTGGAATCACTAATTCCAAGCATAGGAACAAATTGAAAAGGTGTATTCGCTTTTGTTATGAATTGATTCATAGATATAGAGATACGGCCCGTTGGAAAATGTTTTCCTCGGATTTTTTTAACAAATTCATAGGAGTTGTATTTTACTTCTTCTTTTTCTGAAGGGAATCCATAAATCATATATAGCTTGAGTCGTCTGAACCCAATATCCCAAGCAAGTTTTAATGCAGTATAGATGGTTTCATCTGACATTCGTTTGTTTATGGCAAATCGTTGATTTTCATCCCCAGTTTCTGGAGCAAGAGACAATGTCCTTTGTTTACCTTTTCGCAAATTCAAGAGTAGATCTTCTGTGAGATAATCTGCTCGAATTGAGGCGCATGAGACCTCATATCCCTTGGAAACAATGAATTCTATAAGTTTATCAAGAATACCCGATTGAGCAACGGCGCTACCATACAGAACAACTTTCTCAAAATCGTTTACTTGACTTGCTTGTTCAATGATATCCATTAATCGTTCAAGACTTCGTCCTATGCGTGGAAAGCGACAATGTCCAACAAAACAGAAAAGACATCGCTCAGAACAGCCTCTGTCTGTTTCTAAATAATAAGCTTTACCAAAGATTGGTTCGTTTTTTGTACCTTTGACGTTATCAGGTATTATTTGTTTTATAGGATAGAAAGAGTCAGAAAGATTTTTTGTTCGGATACTTTGGACTTTTTTTCCAATCCATTCACCAGATTCATTGTAATGATAGTTGAACACCATGCATCCAGGAATATTTGAAAGAGCTTCTACCTTCTCCTTTTTTGTTTCCTTTTCTAGAGCTAATCTTATTTTATTAGCAACGGGTTCTATATCTCCAAGGAAAAAGACATCTGGGGTAAAAAGAACGGGAAATGGATTAGACGTAGGGGATGGTCCTCCAATCAAAATAAGGGGTGCATGTTCATCCCTTTTTCTGACATCAGGGTTGATTCCACCTCTATGTAACAGTGCTATAGCTTCTAAATAATCGTGTTCAAATTGACATGAAATTGCCAAAACATCAAAATCAGAGAGCTTTTTTTGGCTTTCTAATGAGTAGGGGAGAACTTCTGAATCAAGCGGCTTGAATACTCTTTCACAAGCAAAATTTTCCCAACTGTTAAAAAGGAAATAAAGCAATTGCATACCCAAACTGGTCATAGCGACTCGATAGGTGTTTGGGTAGATTAAACCTATTGATGTTCTGTTGGGTGACCACTTTTTCTGAATAGCATTTTGCTCTTTAATTAGCATCGGTTTTTTTCCTTTTTAGAGTATACGATTGAGTTCCAAAATATATTGATTCCGATGGAACATCTTCATTAACTATTGTTCCTGACCCTATCCAAGAATTGCATCCAATCTTAATTCCAGGCATAATTAAAGCACCAATACCTGTTTCAACATTATCTCCAATAATCGCTCCTAATTTTCTTCTCCCACTATCCTCTCTCTGCCCCTTTACATTAACAGGTATTAATTGCTTATCCAAACGCAAGTTTGCAGTTTTTGTTCCTGCACCAAAATTACAGTTTTCTCCAATAATAGTATCACCTACATAAGAAAGATGAGCTACATGAGTATTATCCCCTATTATTGAATTCTTTATTTCACAAGCGTTGCCTACTTTAGATTTTCTCCCCAAATAGGTATGATCTCTAATATAACAATTTGGTCCGATAACTGCTTCCTCATCTATGAATGCTGGTCCTTCAATATAGGTTCCGCTTTTTATTATGGCACCCTCTTTGATGATTACCTTACCTTTAATATGAACTCCGTCCTCAATCTCCCCATTTCGATCATCTACAATTGTGTCCAATAAGGCTTTATTTGCTTCAAGAAGTGACCACGGTCGTCCTATGTCAAACCAGTAATCTTTCTCACCCAGTGTTACAAGGTCAACTGGATATTTCCTATCACTAAGGATTTTGTTTAAGGCATCTGGTAATTCATATTCACCACGTGAAGAAACTTCTCCTTTTTCTTCTATCTTTTCTAGAACTGGAAAAATATCCTTACTTACTGAATACAAACCGATGTTTGCATAGCCTTCCTTTATTTCTGTTTGTGCAGGTTTTTCTTTTATTTCATGAGGATTAGAATTATCATCAATTAAGATGATCCCATAATTTTCGGGATCAGACACTAGTTTCCCTCCAACAGAAATAGTATTATTTTTTGCTGCTTCAACTGTCTGTTTTATCAAGGAAACTGAGTATAAACAATCTCCATTAACACCTATGAAAAATTCCTCTTGAATATGATCCTTAGCTAAAAGAAAAGCATTTCCCGTACCTTTTATTTCTGGCTGATGCACAAAAACAATGTCTAAAGAAGGAAACTTATCTAGAATGTATTTCTTGATTTTTTCTTCTTTGTAATTGGTAATAATCACAAAACCTTCAATACCACATTTTGATAGGTTGATTATTGATCTCTCGAGAATTGTTTTATCAAGAACTTTCAATAATGGTTTGGGAGTGTTTTCAGTTAAAGGTCTTAATCTTAACCCCTCACCAGCTGCTAAAAGGATGGCTTTCATATGCGTAACCTCTTGAAAGAGCTTATAGTTCTAATACGTCTCCATTATCTTCAGACGAACTTGTGACTGCCTTTTGTTTTTTCATTCCATCAATGTTTTTTATAAGATCATGTGCTTTTTCGTTATTGAGTATCGATTTGAATGATTCCCATTGCTCTAATGAGGTGATGAACACACCTTTTCTCTTTAATGGAGTCCCATCTTCATTAACCGGTATCAGCTCTAATCCAAAATTGAGATCCTCTCCTTTTGTGGGGAGCTTTACAATAGAAACACCAACAACACTTGTTTTCATTTTGTCCCAGTCTTTCATCTTTTTTCCGAATTCTTTTAGTCGTTCAATTAAATCAACAGTCATTTAATCACAATAGGTAAACAAACAATTTAATTTTTAAACCCTACTCTCTTTGAGGATTAATTGATCATTTTATTTCCTTTATTTATCCAATGCGTCATCCACCTAACTTTTAGGAGTTGTAAAGGAACATCTCATCTTCCTTCAAATAGGTTTAAAAATTCCTTTGAATGAAACATAATTATGATGAAATTTGCTATTGTTAAAGGTAAAATAATTACCGTTAATGAAAATGAAGAAGTTATAGAAAATGGAACCATTCTAATTAAAGATGGAAAAATAGAGGCAATAACAGATGGAACAGCGGCAATTCCCGAGGGATATGAAGTAATAGATGCAGAAGGGAAAGTTGTTCTTCCAGGTTTTATCGATACTCATACTCATCAAGGACTTTTTGATGGTTCAGTTGGTTGGGCAGGTTTTGATGGAAATGAGATGACTGATCCAGCAACTGCATATGTCAGAGCATTAGATGCAATAAACCCAGAAGATCCTGGACTAGTAGAAGCAAGAATAGGTGGGGTTACCACAATTCAGACAGGTCCAGGAAGTGGAAATGTTATTGGAGGAACAGATACTATCATCAAAACTTATTGTAAAAGTAATATTGTCGATGATTTGATTGTAAAAACACCTTCATCAATGAAAGCTGCTCTAGGTGAAAATCCAAAAGGAGTCTATGGTCCAGATAAGAAATTACCATCAACAAGAATGGGAACAGCAGCTGTTTTTCGCAAATCGTTTGTAGATGCTCAAAACTATGCAAAAAAATTACAAGAATATGAAAGAAAGAAAGCAAAAGCAGAAGAAACTAATGATATGGAAAAAATGCCGTCTGAACCAGAACGAGATCTTGGTAAAGAAGCTCTTGTAAAAGTATTAAAAAGAGAAATTCCGTTGAACTTCCATTGTCATCAAGCAAATGATATTGTTACTGCTATCCGTTTAGCTGAAGAATTTGATATTGAATTAATGCTTATTCATGCAACTGAAGGACATAAAATTGCAGATTATATTGCAAAGAAAGATATTCCAGTTTCAGTCGGACCTTCATTAGTTGGTTTTGAGAAGGTTGAATTGCGCAATATTAGTTTTGAAACTCCAGTTAAATTGTGGAAAGCTGGTGTTAGAATCTCTATACAAAGTGATTCCTTTACGAGACTTCGTCATTTCCAAATTCTCCCATGTATGGCAATAAAGGAGGGTTTACCTATTAATGAAGCATTAAAAGCAATTACAATTAATGCTGCTAAGATGATTAAAGTTGAAGATAGACTTGGAAGTATAGAAACTGGTAAAGATGCAGATTTAGTTGTTTGGACTGAACATCCATTAGAAAACTTCTATGCAGAAAACCAAATTACTTTCATTAATGGAGAAATTGCATACAAAAAGGAGTAATTTTCTTTTCTTTTTTTATTATCTAAGTTTATCATTGTTACTTGATATTATTGTAAGATTGATAGAACAACTCGTGTCTAAACAAAAATTAAGCTCGTTCATAATAACCTGGAGCTCTATGTTCTCCAAAGTATTCTATCCCCTTCTCCTGAAGTTGTTTCTTGAGATTATTTGCGTGTTCTTCTGTTATTTCTCTTTTCCTCAATAAATAATCTATGATTTCTTTAGCTTCCTTTTCTGATTTACATCTACAGATGAAATCTATTGCACCGGGTGTATGTCCTTTGAATTTTCTTTCTTTCTTTGAACCCGCACTAGTACGATGTTCCTTCTCCATAATGCCTTTTTCGCCATCTTTAATCTCGCGGAAAAGTGAAGGAAACACATCTTTAAACTCTTCGTCTTCAATTTCTTCTTCAACCCTACTTTCACTAGTGTATTCAGGGTTATCATTTTTCATAACTCAGTGATTTTTAATAATCTAAAAAAGGTTGAGATATCGTACTTTGACCGAGAACCTCGAGCGTTACTCTTTTGCAAAAAACCTTTATTCGATTAAGATTACGTTCATCTAATGTTAGTCGGTATAGTAGGAAAACCAAGTTGTGGGAAAAGCACTTTTCTTAATGCTCTAACGATGGTTGATGCAAAGGTTGGAGATTATCCATTTACGACAGTTAAACCTAACCGTGGTACAGCTTATGTACGCAGTCCTTGTGCATGTAAAATTCATGATGTTGAAGATAATCCAAAAAATTCTAAGTGTATAGATGGGATTAGATTTCTTCCTGTCCACTTTTTAGATGTAGCAGGATTGGTTCCAGGAGCATCAGAAGGAAGAGGATTGGGGAATAAATTCTTGGATGATTTGCGTCAAGCTGATGTTTTGCTTCATATAGTAGATGCTAGCGGGTCGCTTGATGCTGAAGGAAATCCAATTGATAAAGGTAGTTGGGATCCTCTCAATGATATAACTTTTTTAGCCAATGAAATTGATGCATGGATTTTGGCCATTATTAAACGGGATTATGCGATGATGAAGAAAAAAGCTATGTCAGAGAAATTACGTCTATCCAAGTTACTTCACGAGAAACTGACTGGTTTAGCTGTAAAGAAATACCTTATAGATGAAGCTATACGTGATGTTGGAATAGTCGATGACGATGCTTCAACATGGGATGACAAATTAGCGGAATTAGTTACAGCAATAAGAATTAAAGCAAAACCTATTGTGATAGTTGCAAATAAGATAGATCAACCAAAAGCTGAAAATAATCTAAACAAGTTACAAGAAAAATTAGGCATAGATGTTTTTCCAGCAGCTGCTCTTGCGGAGGTATTTCTGCGTTCTGAACAGGAAAAGGGTAACATTTCTTATAAACCTGGAGATTCCACTTACCAAATACTTGATAAGGAAAAATTAGGTGAGCAAAGAGAACTATTGTTGGAAAAAATTGATGAGAATCTGCTAAAAAAATATGGTTCAACGGGTGTACAAGCAATTCTCTCTCACGTTGTGTTCAATTTGCTTAATATGATTGTTGTATATCCTGTAGAAGATACCAATAAATTGGCAGATAAATCTGGAAATGTTCTACCTGATGCTTATTTAGTACCTAAAGGAACAACAGCTATAGAGTTTGCAGCAAAAGTACATACAGACTTTGCTAAGAATTTCATCCATGGTCAGTTAGCTCCATCAGGTAGAAGAATAGGAGCCGATTACGAGCTTCAAAATAACGATATTGTTAAAATAGTATCAGCAGCGAAATAGAAAAATATTATTTAGCAGTTATTACTGCTTTTAACTTGGTAAAGATAGTACTTTGCTTTTTCTTATATCTACCATAATTACAGGAAAAATTTTGTTAACTGCTTCTTGGACTTCTTTAGCAATAGAACCATTTACCATGTTTTTAGCAAAATCTGTGAACACTTGCTCTTTAGCTCTGGTTTTGATAAGATCGTTAATTGTTTTTCTTACAATCTTTTGTGTGCTAGTTCCACATCTCTTAGGAGTAACTACAATAGAAGATACTCTTAATCTTGCTTTGTCTTTTGTGGAAACATTTTGTATTGATTCGATTTTTGTACGATTTCTGCGAATTTGGGATCTTATTTGCTCTTTTGCAATTTCATGTCCAGCAAATTCGGTTCTACATATATTGCCTTCAACAGCAGAGATTCTGAATCTGATCTTTAGGTTGATATCATTAAATAGATCATCTACAACACCTAATTTTGCCATTTCAATAACTCTTCCATGCAATAATTCAGGATCACTTGCGGGTGTTTCACCTAGAGATTTTTCTACAATGTATCCAGGGGACATAACTTGATACCAAGATTTTTCTTTCCACTTATCTACAACTTTACCTCTAATTTTACGTGTGGATTTGCGTGACGACAATAATTTAACCTCTGTAAGTTGTTTCATTCTTCTTTAGTTTGGTTTTAAATATTATGATTAAGAAGACTATTTATCTTAATGTTGCTAAAAACTTGTTTCTCTAGAAAGACTATTGCTCTTCAAGTTTGCTTGCAGATAGGAACACTTTTTCTATTGTAGAAATTGTATTTAAAATATCATCCAAAGTGTATCGTATTGATGATAACTCTGCTATGGATTCCATACGGATTTCAACATTCTTTCCGTCTCTCTTCATCACTATTTTTGTATTATCATCTAGTAGAGAATTCTCAGGTTCCAATCCCTTAACTATGATTTCTGCTAATTCTGGATTTATACAGTTTATTGTAATCTGAACTTGTGTCGAATCTAGTTTCACCATATTCATCTCTAATTTGCATTTTACTTGCTATTTTGTTTCTTATCTTGGTCTGCTTTTTTCTTGGGTACTTGCTTTTTCGTTGAAGATTCTGATTTCTTCCCCTCTTCTTTCTTTTCTTTGGTTCCTTCGTGATGATATTCAAGCACTTCTTCAATGTTTTTTATTAAATCAGGAAACTTATCTGTTTCAACAACAACTTCGAAGAAATCACCTTCTTTGGATAATTCCTTAACCAATTTGCTGTTTGAAGCTTCTTGGAAAATATGGTGCAGTTTTATACCCTTTTTTTGTAGTAAAGGTGATTCGTGAACAAAAAGATAAGTCTCTTCATTTTGGCTGAGATATACTAATACTGGGATATCTATTGGAATCGTTTTACTTACAACAAGGGCATTAATTATTGCTGACGTTGTTTCCTTATCCAAAACATTATCTCCTTTTATCATACGAAAATATCGTTTTTCTTCAATCATTTCTGGTTTCTGAGATATTTCATCTATTGCAAGTGTTGCTCGACCATGATAATCACTTAAGTAATTGTTGAGCTGATCAAATAAGTTCTCTCTGTCTCCCAAAATAACGGCTAAAGCTAAACCATACTTGCCTATTTGACACGCACCTTCTATTAACCATAAAAATTCTTCTATATTGCGGGTTGGATTGTGTTTTGATTCATTTTCAATTATGTATATCGGTCCTATTAGTTTTTTTATGTCACTAAGAGAATGGTCTTTATTCTCCATAAGAATTGAAATAAGACCGTCATTCAGCTTTTTTGTCTCTTCAGAGCTCAAAGAAGCGATGCTCCTCCACTCATCTTCTTGATCTTTCATTGTGATGCCTATTCGAGATAAGAAGGAAGTACAGGCACTTTCATTTCCTGTTAATCCAGGAAAATATGGATTTATTGAATATTTGAGTGCAAGATGAATAGGTTGACTTTCTCGTCCAGCAATCCTTGTACCTTTGGTTACGGTTAAAAACTGCTCTTTCTTACCTTCTTCAAGTATTATTCCGTTTAACCCAATTAATGATTGACTTTTGTTATTCACTTGCTTTTTTGCTAAACTACCAATAATAGCTAAGTGGGAATATTTCTGGTAATCACCATTGAAACCTGCTGATATGAAGTAACATAAACCGGCATTTGAGATAGTATTTGTTGGTAAATCTATTCCTTTTAGAGATAATTCTTCTATGTTTTCTTTTGATATTTTTTCCAGTTCTTTCTTGGTTAACTCATGATGTATTATTACTCTCTTTTTATTGCTATCCTTGAGGATATCAAAAGGGATTTCGCTAAGACTAAGTCCAATAAACACTATAGTTCTATAATCTAATTTCTTGATTCTTTTTTCAGTGTGGACTTTCTCTTTTGTATATATAATGTGAGACCCTATTTTCTGCTCCTTTAGATTCCGTAATAATATCCCTGTCGCACAGAGATTATCTGGGCTTTTTAAAGTAACTATGATAATATTATCTTCAGAATCGACCAATAATTGTGCTATTTTCTTAGCCTTCTTCTTTAACACTCGATATTTATCAAAAAGTACATCATCAGTTGTCATAAGATTCACAATATAGAAAACAGAAATGTATTAAAAAATAAAAGAGTATCGAATCTTATAGTAAAAGTCCTGCAGTTTTTGGATCGTATTTCCAATCTGTTGGGAAAACACCTTTCTTCTTGTAGAACTTAACTAAACGCCGTATTTTAGCTTCGATTAATTGCAATCCCCTTTTGCTATGAAGATCTTTCTTGCTTTCTTCAAGATGCTTTCTTAGAGCCATAGCTTTTCTAACTAAGTTGGTTAAATCTTCAGGATATTTTGGTTGTAAATTTAATTCCTTTACAATTGTTGATAATTTCTTTCCTAATACTTCTTTGACGCCAGGGACCCCATATTGATCTCTTAGGATAGTCCCTATCATTGCTGTAGAAAGACCTTGTCTTTTTAATTCTTCAACCTTTTTTGAAATCTCTTTTTCGTCAATAGTCATCCATTCAGGAGCTTGATCTCTATAAGCTCTTGTTGAACCAGCTTTTCCACGTTTCCGTGCATGCATTCTTGCCATATTATTCACCATATACAATTTTGTTCTCGAAGGTGGTTAACGAGGTGAACATTTCACGAAGTGACTTTTGGCGATGGGAATATAAATTCTTGGTTTTAAGCGACATCTCTGCAAATGTCAATTCTTCATCTGCTGGTAAAAAAATAGGGTCAAAACCAAAACCTTTTGCTCCTCTTTTTTCAGTGATAATAACCCCCTTTGTTTTACCAACAAACAAATTGATTTTCCCATTAGCGAAGAAAGCTATGACAGATTTAAAATATGCCGTCTTATTTTCTTCACTTTTCATGAGATTTAAAATCCCTTCATTCCCTATTGTTTGAAATGTATAGGCAGAATAGGGACCAGGAAAGCCATTTAAGGATTCTATGAATAATCCCGCATCTTCAACAAAAAAGTGTTTATTCTTTAATTCCTTTTTTGTTCGAATGAGTTTTTTACAACTAGCTAGTGCAATATCTCCTAAATCATCTGCTTGAATTTCCTCGTATTCAATATCAATCCATTCTACGGATATTTTGTAGCTCTTCGCAATTTCAACAGCTTCTTCGTATTTGTGTTTATTATGTGTTATAAAATATGCTTCATTCACACATAGCTTTTGAAATAGATATTTTTAGTCTTTCCATGTTTAAGAATATTTTTTTGCTTTATCAGTAAGAAAGAGTTTAAATGTTACAAGTTGATAGTAAATAACAATAAATGATATTATAATTGGTGATTACATGTTGGAACAATTAACCTTTTCTTCAATTTATGATTCGACTAAAAATATAACAATATCCGATGAAATATTAAGCGCATTATCAGAAGTTTCCAAAAACAGTAATATTCTAAGTATATATTCAACAAACGCTAGAGCGATATATTTCTTCCCCGTTTCTTCAGATGTCTACAAATTAAGCATCCAGATTTTCCCACTCACACCAGAAATAGTTGCTAAAATAATGACAAAGATCGCAGAATTTTCAACTAAGGTTGTTTATAGTACAGGACTATGTTTAGTTGAAAATAGATGCTTCTGGGAAGGTTTCTTACAAGAAAAGGATTTAACAAAACCAATAAATGATATTGAAGAAATTCTTCAATCAATAGCTGAAATCAAAGGAATAAAGATTGAAAAGATTCATAATTCAACCTAGTTTTAGCTCAAACTAATTTTTATATTCAAGACACGAATGAATTCTTTGTATCTATTTCTAAGTGTAACCTCTGTTATTTGGCAAGTCTTAGCGATTTCATTCTGTGGACATTTTGTCTTGTTTTGAATTGCTGAAATATATAATGCTGCGGCAGCAAGCGAGTTGGGATTCTTGCCTACAGTTATTTTTGCTTCTTTTGCCCTTGCAAGTATTTCTTGAGCTTCAGTTAATACTTTGGGTGAAAAATTAAGTATAGAAGCAAATTTTGCTATACTACTATCGGGGCTTGCTAAAGGCATCTTCAAATCTAGATGCTTTAGAAGTAATCTGAAATTTTTAGCTAATTTCTTTTTGCTTAATCTTGTTTTATCTGAAACATCTTCCAAACTTGCTGGGTGTTTGTGTAGTCTACAAGCAAGATAAAGTGCTGCAGAAACTAAAGCTTCTGTGGAACGTCCTCGAACCAATCCTGTTTTGAGTATTTTTCGATAGATCATTGCAGCAGTTTCCCTTACTTTCAAAGTTAGATTCAATTGACTGCTAATTCTCTTTATCTCATTCAAAGCTCTTAATAGATTCCTTTCAGTTCCATATTGAAGGACAGCTCTTCTTTGCAGGGTTCTTAATCTAAACATTTGACTGGCTTTTTCAGGAGACAAAGAGTTTCCAAAAATATCTCTGTTAGAATAATCTATCAAAGTTCCATAATGGTCGTAACTTAGAAGGCTTTTAGGTGTACCTGTTCTGGCTCTATTAACGTGTTGTTCCTTTGAGATCGGAAGAGCGTCGTGTAGGGAAAGAGTG
>BPTM01000008.1 GCA_023705945.1 Candidatus Heimdallarchaeota archaeon | reverse complement strand
ATCTCAAAATATACGAAGGAAAATTGAGACAGTTCAAATTCATGAAAAGAATCAATTTTCAATGTCACAAATTCTTCTATACTAGATCTAATAGATTTCTTACAAAACTCGGAGAAGTATTCGATAACAAACATATTAACCGAATTGAGGGGACTGAAATTCTCAAAACGCTCGGAAAAATTTTGCTTAGACCTTCTTTGTTGGTTAATCCTATTGGTCTCTACTGGTTATATAAGGGGTTCATGATTGCTAGAGACTGGGGCTTCTGACCTCACAACAATCAAAATAGTTAAATGTGAAAGTATAAAGGAGAAATTGACTGAAATGATTGTTCCTGTAAGATGTTTTACTTGTGGTGGTTTAGTTGCAGATAAGTGGGATGATTTTCATAAGAGAACAGAAGATGGAGATAATCCAGATAAAGTATTGGACGAGCTTGGAGTAAAACGCTGGTGCTGTCGAAGAATGCTCATTTCTCACATTGACTTGATTGATGAATTTTTACCATTTACTTAATTTTTTTCATCTATTTTACCAAACTTAAGAAACAGAAAGTTTTTAATCAAAATTTTCGAGGGCTAATTACTCATATATTGTAAGATTAAAAGCTTTAATTAAAGAGGATTGAAAATGTCAGAAGACATAAACGAAAAAACCGAAGAAGAGATACTATTAATTCCACGTGACATATATCTTGTTTCAGGTATTCATATTGGAACAAGTGTCTGTACCAAATTCATGGAACCATTCAAGTATCGTGTTCGTAACGATGGAATTTATGTGTTAGATGTTAACGCAACAGATGTACGTATTCGTATTGCAGCTAAATTTTTAAGCCGTTTCGAACCAGCAAAGGTAGCTGTTTTTGCTACAAGACAATATGCTTCTGTACCTAGTACAAAAATGGCAAGATTGGCAGGTTTCAAAGTAATTCCAGGAAGATTTATACCCGGAACATTAACTAATCCCTCCTATGAAGGTTATATTGAACCAGATGTAGTTATGCTTACTGATCCTCGAGCAGATAAACAAGCGCTAACTGAAGCTTCATCGATGGGAATTCCTGTTGTAGCTCTGTGCGATACAGATAATTTGACTAATAATGTTGATTTAATCATCCCAGTAAATAACAAAGGAAGAAAATCTTTAGCTCAAGTTTATTTCTTGTTAACTAGAGAAATCCTCCGAGCAAGAGGAGAACTAGGAGAGACTGAAGAGCTCCCAGCAACTGTTGAAGATTTTTCATTTAAGTTATTAAGGGAATAAATATTTCCTCTTCTTTTCCAAAACATTTTATTTATTAAAAAGTAAGTAAGTTTATGGATGCCAAAAAAACCATTTTTTCTGCTCCTGGAAAGATTATCCTCTTTGGTGAACATTCAGTTGTATATGGACATCCTGCTATCGTCACAGCAATCAATTTGAGAACAAAATGTATAGTGACGGAATCATTACAGAATGAAATACAACTTTCAATTTCTTCAGACTATTCATTAAATGGTCCCTCAGCAGGATTGAAGAGGGAGTATACAATGAATAAAGAACAAAATGAGTTCATTGCACAGTATTCAAATTATGAGCAACCAGTTAATCCAGCTTATTATTTCATTACTGAGAGAGTTCTTCATCTGTCAGCCAGTAAAAAATATCCACACATTCATATTGATTCAGAGATTCCTCCCGGTATTGGTTTAGGATCTAGCGCGGCAAACTCAGTAGCTTCTTTAGCAAGTTTATCTGCTTTTATGGAACTTGAGCTTTCTATGGAAAAATTAAATGAGTTAGCTTTTGAGGCAGAAAGAATCATTCATGGAAGACCGTCTGGTGTTGACAATACAATCTCAACCTACGGTGGGATTCAGTTTTACAAAGAAAAAAAATTCTCCCAATTAAATATTCCAAATCTTTCTTCTTATGTTGTAATAGTAAATAGCGGTATCCCAAGAAACACAAAAACTTATGTTGAGAAAGTTGCAAAGTTGCTAGAAGAAGATACAACAAAATACCAAAAAATCCTAGAGGAAATAGGAAAACTAACAACAATTGCCAAGTCAAATTTAATGGAAGGCAACATTCAAAAGATAGGGGACTTGATGACACAAAATCAACTTCTACTTGAAAAGCTAGGGGTAGGTCACCCGATTCTCACAGAACTCACCAATTCACTGGTACAACTTGGTTCCTTAGGGAGCAAATTAACAGGAGCTGGAGGTGGAGGGTGTGTAATTGGTTTGTTTGATGATTACCAAAAAGCAAATAGAGCAGTAGAAGAGATGAAGAACAAAGGTTTCCAAGCATTCATATCCAGTTTAGCTGAAAGAGGTGTTCAAGTTGAGCAATAATAGCATTGATATTATCAAATTAGGTGGAGCAGTTATTACAGATAAAACAGAGTATAAAAAAATAAGGCTATTTGAATTAAGGGAGATATGCGAACAGATAGGAGAATGGGGAAACCCATGTATTATTGTTCATGGAGCTGGATCCTATGGACACATTAAAGCTAAAGAATATGATATAACTTCAGGATTCAGAGAGTCTTCACAAATCCAAGGTTTAATGCAAATTCGTAAAGACATGCATGAATTAAGCTCTATTGTTGTTGAAGAACTAATAAAGGCAAATCTAAATGCAATGAACTTTCAAACTAGCTCTCTAATCTACTCAGAGAACGAAAACATGCAGTATAAGTATTTTCTTAACCCAATTCAGAAAGCTATGCAATTAGGGCTAATTCCAGTTCTCTCAGGAGACATAGTTTTTGTTGAAGACGGTGATTTTAACATAATCAGCGGTGATGTTATAGTTGAAATTCTTGCAAATAATTTTCAAGTTAATCGAGTTATTTTCATTACTGATGTTGATGGTTTAATGGTCGTAAACCCGGAAACAAATCAAAAGGAATACCTAATTAACGCATCGGTTGAAGATATAAAGTCATTATCCTTTACCTCTGACATCTCAGAAAACACAATAGATGTTACAGGTTCGATGAAAGGAAAAGTTGAAAGTGTTTTGTCTATACTTAGATCAGTCAATGAAGTAATAATAGTTAATGGTCAAGAGGGTAAACGAGTATTAGATGTCCTCAAAGAGAAGGATGCGGTTTGTACAAGAATCAAGTGAAAAAGTCTACTCAAAGATAATTCTTTTAAATTCTATCAAATCTCCGTTCTATACCTAATGAAGGCACATTTATTGTGCCCGAGGTGAATAATATGTTTAAAAAATTCGAAATTCCCGATGAAATTGTTAAAGAGTCTTTGAAAATTTTAGAAACTTCCTCAAAGACTGGCAAAATCCGCAAAGGTACAAATGAGGTAACCAAAGCAATTGAGAGAAAAACAGCTTTTCTGGTTTATATCGCAGAGGACGTTAGCCCTCCAGAGATTGTTATGCACTTACCACTTCTGTGTGAAGAGCACAAAATTAACTATACATTTGTTCCAACTAAGGACGAACTAGGAAAAGCAACAGGACTCAAGGTTGGATCAGCTTCAATTGCAATAGTTGATGCTGGTGATGCTAAGCAATCTATTAAAGGTTTAAACAACAAATTAACTGAACTCAAGAAGTAAGCTAGGTGAAAGAAATGAGCGCTAAAAGTGACTATGATGCTATCCCTGCTGAAGTGATTCAAGTTCTTGACAGAACAGGCAGTGTTGGCGAAGTTATCCAAGCTAGAGTCAAGGTTTTAGAAGGTCGAGATAAGAACAGAATTTTAACTCGAAACCTTAAGGGACCTGTTCGTAAGGGCGATGTAGTTATGCTACGAGAGACAGAAAGAGAAGCAAAGAAGATACGTAAGAGGTAATGAAACGATGCCAAAAACAAGAAAGTGTTCATATTGTGGAAAAGATATCGAACATGGATGTGGAATGCTTTACGTTCAAAGAACAGGAACAGTTCTAACCTTCTGTTCAAACAAATGTAAGAAATCTCAACTAGTTCTAAAACGTGATCCAAAGAAACTAAAATGGACAGAGAGATACGAAAGAAAAATCATGTAATTTCTTTTTCCAATACTATTCTTTTTTAATTTTTATTTCATTTCATATATTTAAATTCAAGATTCTATATGTGAAATGTTCCAATCAATTGATTTTTATTCTCAAGCCAAAAATTTGATTATATAATAAGGTGAGATAATTGGAACGCGAATTTATTATGGTCAAACCTGATGGTGTGCAAAGAGGGTTAATAGGAGAAGTAATTGCACGATTAGAAAAAGTTGGACTAAAAATCATAGCAATGAAAATGTTCAAGATTTCTATGGAACAAGCTGAAAAACACTATGCAATCCATAAAGAAAAACCATTTTACAGTGGATTACTGGAATATATCACCTGTGGTCCCGTTGTGGCAATGGTAGTTGAAGGAAAGGATGCTGTGAAAATAACTAGAAAACTTGTTGGTGCTACTAATCCCGCTGAAGCAGAACCGGGGTCAATTAGAGGTGATCATGCTTTAGAAATTGGTCGTAACATCATTCATGCTGGTGATTCACCTGAAAATGCTATAACCGAGTACTCGATTTACTTTACTGAAGAGGAAATGTCTTCGTACAAAAAAATAGATATGGATTGGTTATACGAGTAAAACAGCCAAAATTTTTTCCCTTTATTTACTTCATAGAGGAAGGGAAAATCTTTTAGAGAGTTCTAATGAAAGAAATACAGTTCAAGTACACATACTAAATTGGTGTAATAGATGGATACAACAAAAAATATTCTAGCAAACTGGACACAAGAAATTCCAGAGAGCGAGATAAGGAGACTTCTTAAAAGTAAAGCAAAGTACTACTTGGCTGCTGGATTGCCTGGTAATCTTCCAACAAAAATCTTCCCTCAGATTCTAAGAGAATTAGCAGATTATTATGATGCTGATGAAAAAAATGTTATCAACGAATTTCAATATGGTCCAACAGCTGGAATTACTGGACTTCGCAAAGTATTAGCTGAAAGAATTCACCAAAGAGATGGAGCTGGAATAATAAGTGGAGCTGAAGAATGGGAAAAGGTCATGATTACAACAGGTTCCCAACAAGCAATTTACTTAGCATTAGACATTTTGATTAATCCTGGAGATATTGTAGTTACACCATCTCCTGCATACTTGGGTTTTATTACAACAGTAGTAAAAGTTGGAGGACATGCAGTAACCGCCCCTACAGATAATGAGGGGTTAATCCCCGAATATGTTGAAGATACGATCATAAAATCAGAAAAAGAATTTGGAAGGAAGGTAAAAATTCTTTATGTAGTAGAGGATAGTGATAATCCTAAGGGTACAACATTATCTTTCAAAAGAAGGCAACAATTGTTCAATATTGCAGAAGAACATGATGTTATTGTAATGTGCGATGCAGCATACAAGGAAATACAATTTGAACAAAGAATACCGACCATGAAAACTTTGGATAAAGACAATAATCGTGTAATATATACTTCTTCTTCATCGAAAGAAGCAGCACCTTTGCGAATAGGTTATTCTATAATGCCTGATATGTTACTTAGTCAAGCTGAAAAATCCAAAGGTTACTTAGATTTATGTACACCAACTTTGACTCAAAGAGTAGCAGAAATTTATTATGATAAATACATTGATGAACAACTTCCTATTATCGTTAAAAAATATAAAGAGCGAAAAGATGCAGCTTTCAATGCTTTAATAGAAACTTTTCCAGACGGGGATTATACTAATCCAACAGGTGGTTTCTTTATTTGGTGGCAACCTAAGGGAGAAAAAGCTTATACTTTTGATGTAAACAAATTTAATCAAGAAGTTTTATCACCAAATGAAGTTCTTGTAGTTCCAGGTAAAGCATTTTATCCCCCACATGGACACTCATATGATCCTGAAGCTAGAAAAATTGTACCTCTAAAAGTCATTAATGGTGGTATGCGCATAGGTTATTCATTTCTGCAAAAAGATATGATAGACATAGGAGTGAGAAAACTAGGGAAACTCCTTCATGAAAATCTTGAAAAAAGCTAATTTTTCACTGAATTTTTCTTTTTTTAAATATGTTTATTAACCTTTGTGATTCCGGCAGATTCTTTAAAAAAACGCTGTTTAAAGCCAAATTGGCTTGAAACGCCAGAAATGTTACGTTTCACGCCTTAAAAAATTCTGTTTTAACGAGTTTGCTTATTAGAAGAGGTGTAATACCATTATTTTTCGACTTAACCGAAAAGGTTTTTAATGGGCTCTAGCTATTTTATATCGTGCTTGCTTTAGAGCAAGTAAAAAACCGACAGAAGTGCTATCGAAATGATGATCGTACAATCAAAAGTTAGAGAATATATCAAAGGACTTGGAGATTACAAAGTGGGTGGAGACCTACTCAAAGCTTTAGATGACACCCTAGCTGTTCTACTTAAGAAAGCAGCTAACAGAGCTAAAGCAAACGGTCGTAAGACAGTTTCCGCAAGAGACCTTTAAGAAACTCAGAAACCTCTGAGAAAAAAGAAAGTTCAAACCTTTCTTCCTTTATTTTTTTATTTTTCTTTTTTGTTATTTAAAATGTAAAATCATCTTCTTCTTCATGAAATTGTAAAACAGATACTGACAGTTCTGGGATAGAAGACACGGCTAAATAGGTCCATTTTCCGATTATTTCTACTATTACATAATGGTCTGGAGATTCAAGCATTACTTTTCCTCTGTTGATTTCATTTGCAATTGCGCCTATTATTTCAGTTCTAGGAATTTGCGTGTGCCGTCTTCGTACATTTATTCTCCAAGTATTAGCTTCGTCTATTTCTGTACTAAGCTTCATTGCAGCTTCTTTTAGATTTTCAATCGAAGTACTTATTTTATATTGAAACGGAACAATTTTCAAAGTAAATTGAAAGAGCGGATTATCTTCAATCATTACCTTTATTTTTTCTAAAACTTGAACAGGATCTCCTTGAAAGGTAGCTATTGAAAGACCAGAGATGCCAGAAACCGGAAACACGTTAACTTCTTCTTGTTCAAGCAACTCTGAAAGAACATAATACATCTCACTAGAAGCACTCTTCTCATGGGTTCTAGCACTGGAAATAACGAAACCGGGATAATCTTTCATAAGAAACTCAAGTAATTTATGCAAATTAATCTTCTTATTCTGAATACATTCTTTAGTTATCACTTGAATGGGAATGGGATTTGAAACGGGTTATCTGCTTAAGTAGAAGAGCTAACAGCGAGATCCCAAACAGAAGGTACAATCCTCCATCAAATAATAGAAAAGCTGTAAAACCATATATGAACGAAACAATTCCCTTTGTTCCTGATAATCCATCTAATAAATGAGGAATTCTAACAATTAAGGTTGCACTTATTATGTAGAGTAGGGGGGATAATGTAATAGAAAGTAATTTTGTTCTTAAAGTAACACCCCTATTCCAGTTAGGAATTTCAGGATTATACCCGCTTGGTTTTCGATCATATTTCGAGAGAAGTATTGGAAAAGTATAAGAGAGAGATTTGTGTTTATCGACCCGTACAGTTTTGAACTCAAATCCTAATTTCTTGAACTTATCCACTAAATCGTAAGCATTTTCAAAGTTTAATCGGAGATCAAGAGTTAACAATCTTTTAGGTCGAATTCGGAGTAGATATTCTCCATCATATGCAAGAAGGTAAATTCCCAAAACTTTGTCGAATGACCATTTCTTA
The DNA here is from genome assembly GCA_023705945.1 of Candidatus Heimdallarchaeota archaeon. Taxonomy (GTDB): domain Archaea; phylum Asgardarchaeota; class Heimdallarchaeia; order Heimdallarchaeales; family Heimdallarchaeaceae; genus UBA460. The sequence continues at coordinate 15,465 of BPTM01000008.1, read as the reverse complement.
AGTTTCTTGAAATCTCTAAATACTACCTCATTTTTTGAAAAATCAAGTTCCACTTCTCCTCTGAAGAGAATGTATACAAGAAGAAGTAAAATTCCATTGAGAACACCAAAGTAGAACCAGAGGGATATGCCAAATAAATCCCCTATTAGGACATCATTACGATAAGGTACAAAATAAACTAAAGCATCCACTATGAGAATTATAAGAATAGAGGACAACCTTATGTGTTCCTTATCCATGAATTTGGATTTATCAGCAGAATGTGACATTCAATAGCACGGATGGCTTGAAAAGTTATGAATGTTTCGTTAAAACATTTATCACCATAAAATATAGTATAAGGGAGATAAGGAGTATTGTATTTTGGGAGTGTTTAATTAAAACAAGCCGTTTTGCAAATAAAATAAACTTAAAAAAGAGCTACTCTGAGATTCTCTTGACCTTGTTCGTTTCTAGGAAAACTAAATAAACAAGAGACAAAGAAGATTGCTTAACCATGTGAGATAAATGTCATATTGTATAAAATGTAATGTTGAAGTCGATTCTTTTATTGAAAAATGTCCTTTATGTCAATCAGATATTCAAAAGTTAGATGATGTTGATCAAATTCTTGAGGAGAAAAAATATCCTGAGGAAATCATCGTAGAAGAGGAAGATGAACCAAAGATATCAGGTAGAAGAAAAAGAGTTGTAGCTTTGGAAGCTGTAAGTGTTTCAGCAGGTGTTCCTTTACTTATTATTATTGGTATCAATATGTTTATTGAACGAAGTTTTACTATCACATGGGGGAAGTACCCATTAACAGGTATTGTTCTTGCTTGGTTACTAATTACAGTACCCTTATTGCTTCTGAAGAAACCTGTACTTATTGTGGTGGGTGAAACACTTTCATTAATTGCATTTCTCGTGCTTATAGATTTCTATGATAATGGGTCTATAGATTGGTATTACCAAATAGCCTTGCCGATTATTGGTTTAACTGCATTAGTTACAAGTATTGTGGTAATAGTTTCTATTAGAGTAAAAAATAAAGGAGCAAATATTGCAGCATTTGTATTATTTGGTGTAAGTACAATGTGTTTAGGGCTTGATCTTATCATTTTGAGCTATATCCATGAAACCATAACAATTAAATGGTCACTCTATGTAATAATTCCACTTACAATTGTTGGTGGATTTCTGTTGTATCTTCATTACAGACTCACTAGAATTGTTGATATGAAACGAGTACTGGAAATTAGGAAAAAACTGAAAGCATAGTCTATAAGGGGATTAGAATGGTAAACAACGACGCCCCATACTCGGAAACTTTTAAGGTAAACGATCGTTTTCTAGTGGGAGTAAGTGACAGAGATGAAGAATGGCACAGACTAGAAAATGCAGCAACCGGTTTTAGTTTGATATCCTCACCAAAAATACCACAAGTTTTTCGTCTTTCAGTTACAATGAATGAAACAATCAATATAACTCAACTTCAAAAAGCCTTGAATAACACAGTTGTTAGGTTTCCTTATTTCAGAGTAAACATGAAAACAAGTTTCTTCTGGCATTTTTGGGAAACAAATCTAGATTACCCGAAAATTTACCCAGATTCAAAGAATCCAAATAATTTTATTCCAATAACCAATAAGAGCGAGTTTCCTTTCAGAGTAAAAGCATATAAGAAAAGGATAGCAATCGAATATAGTCATTGTCTAACTGATGGGACTGGTGGATTAACGTTTCTGAAAGCTTTGGTTGCGGAGTATCTAAGCGTTAGAGGAATTGAATCTGATGACTGGGGGGATATTCTAAGACCTAATCAAATCCCAAAATTAGAAGAGTATGAAGATGCATACAGGAGATACAGTCAGAAAGTAAAAACTGCGAGAGAGTTTTTGTCAAAAGCGTTTATCATACCCTTCAAACGCGAGAAAGTGGGGATTTATCACATAACTAAAGGAATTATGCCCATAAAAAAAGTGCTAGAAGAAGCAAAGAGTTATGGAATAAGTATTACTGAATATATCGTTTCAAATTATATAGAATCCTTGCAGGAACTACTTTATAGTTTCCCAGCTAACCTATTAAAGAAGAATCTCAAACCTATCAGGATAATGGTACCAGTAAACTTACGTAATTTATTTCCATCAAAAACAATGAGGAACTTTTCTCTTTATATTTTACCTGGAATAGATCCTAGATTAGGCCGATATAACTTTGATGAAATAGTCAGACAGGTTCACCACTTTATGAAAAAAGAAGTACATGCTAAGGCATTCATTTCTACAATGTATAAGAACACCACAATTGAACGTAGAATGTTTTTAAGACTAACACCTTTAGCTTTGAAGAAATTCTTTGGACAAAGGGGTTATCATTACATCGGTACCCCAGCATACACGGGAATTCTTACAAATCTTGGACGTATAAAATTACCCGATGAAGTCGAAAAGCATGTAGAGGATGTGGAATTTGTTCCAGCTCAGGTACCAGTAAATAAGGTTGGAGCAGCGATGGTTAGCTATAAGGATAAACTGAACATCAATTTTGGCAGAATAATAAAGGATCCAATTGTTGAAAGATTTTTCTTTAGAAATATAGCTAAAAAAGGAATATCGGTAAAGATAGAAACAAATTAAGCACAATTCTCAAAAAGCTGCTTTGATAATGAATGACAGAAAAAAAGGTTTAAAAGACATGTAAGTAAAGATGGAGTAGAAAGAGCGCCTTGGGGTAAATCATAGGGAAGAATTCCATATGGTCCCTAAGCGTGGAAAACCCGTCGGGCTCATAACCCGAAGATCGATGGTTCAAGTCCATCAGGCGCTACCAACTTTTTTTCTATTTTCAGAGCTGACAAAAGAATTTTAAAGTAACTCATTATGTTCTACACTTACAGATGAAAAAAAATAAAGGGCTCTTGAAATTCTTTGTTAACTTTCTTATCTTCTCTTTAGTTATCTGGTCTCTTATTGGTGTCTCTATACCTTTGATTTATGATCCCGTTTCTCACTATATTTATACTGATTCCGATTGGGAAGGCTTCAACTATGTTCCAGAATACAATCACTCTGAATGGAATGTTATTCTAGACCCTCACTCTCATACATTTTACTCTGATGGTGACTTATCTCCTAGACAAAATCTACTTTGGCACATGGCTATGGGATTCAATGCGATAGTATTAACTGATCATAATACCTTTGAAGGAATAGAAGAAATAAAACAGATAGCAAGAGCCGAATTTAATGACTCGATTAAAGTTCTTGCTGGCATGGAATGGACAACTGATCGCTTGCATATGAATATTATTCTCCCACCTACAGTTACTGCAGTAGAATATGAGACGTTGGTAACATTCAAGTCGTACAGTTATACTCCCACTGATGAAGAAATTCAAGAGATAATAACCTCAACGCACGCTTTAGGGGGCATCATAATGGTCAATCATATACCATGGTCAGAAGACTATTGTTCAAATCAGCCTACTAGAGAACAACTTCACAGTTGGGGAATTGATTACATCGAAGTAGTTAATGAAGAAGTATATGATCTTGAATCATATAATTTCTGTTTAGATAATGGATTAGGAATGCTTGCATCTACTGATATGCACATTCCAGAGCCTGTTTATTCATGGACAACACTCAATACAACAGAATTTACAGAAGAAGCTATTTTTGCTCAGTTGCTGGCAAGACAAACTGGTATTTTGTTTAATGGCATTGCTTCTCCCTACCCAATTGAACATAAAATCAATCCTGGTTACATTGCTCTTTTACCTTTAATTAGATTTGGCGAGATATTCGAAAGCATGTATTCAAGTGGTATGCTAGGTACCCAATTAGCTATTCTATTTGCATATTTGTATGGTATATTCTTTTTAGTTGAAGGCATTAAAGCATTAGTTAAAAAAATAATAAAAATCGCTAAAACAAAGAAAACTGAAAAAGGGTCTGAATAAGTTCAGAACCAGTCTTCTTCAATTTTTTCTAATTCTTTTAGAACGTGAATAGTAAGAGTGAATGCATCTTCCAGAATTTTACTGTTAAGGTTCTCATAAACATCATCGGTTGAATGCCAAAGATCAAAAACATCATTTTTTCCATAACCAAAAATAGTAGTAGCGATTAATTTCCTTTTTGAGAAGCTACCAGCATCAGTGTTCCCATAGTGAATTTTCATAGCTGGTAAGTCATATCCATTTTTCTTCCCCACTTCTTGAATAAATTTCACAATCTTTGAATCGTGAACGACATTATTGTCTTTTTCCTTTTCAATTACACCTAATGAACCACTCCCTACAGTTTCGAAGTTTATGTTAATAGAACCTACTAGTTCATCCAATCTTTTATCGACAAAAAACTTACTACCATTTAGACCTGGTTCCTCTGCACCAAAAGAAACAAGATATATCTCCAAATTACTTGAGGGATTACTTTTTAGATATTCTCCCAAACCAAGCAATATTGCAACTGATGTTAGATTGTCATTAGCACCAACCAATGGTGTTTTTGTAACCATATTTGCTAGAAAATAGAAACCTAGAAAAAGTCCTAGAAAGGCCAAAACAAAAAACAAATCTGGTAACAACAGCCATGTGATTTGCAATGAGCCAATACTGTATTGAACTATTTCCATAATTCCTACTGTAACAGTTATCATATAGATTGTTTTCCAGATACTAGCTATGATCAACATTATAATTCCAAGTAAAGCTCCGTTTTGAATTAAGGTAATTTGCTTCAATTTTTTCTCAAATAACGGCATGTGAAATGCTGAATCATGATGACCTGAAAAGATGATAGTAAGTTTTTTCTCTTTCTTTGGTTCAAATTTTGCAATTACATTTTTAGTTTCTGATTTTTTTACAAGAAGATTCACAAGGTTCTTATCTTGAAACCTTGCCAAATAGTAAATTAATATCATTACAATAGCCAATCCCAAAGCTAAAGGTGCAAGAAACATATAAGCAACAACTGAAAGAAAATACCCCCAAACAAGAAAATTAATCAAATGTTGAAGAGACCTTCCAACAACTGGAAATGATTCAGTACTTACATCATTTGAAAATGAACGAAATCGCGTTTCAAGATATTCAATTGTTTTCTTATCAGATTCTGAACCAGCAATTCGGGGACCAAAGTTGTCAGAGAAGTATTTTACCTCATCAAGTAATGAAGTCATAGATAGAATTGAAAAACAGTTTTATTTAACCTTAATTGTTACTCATTTAGAGAATTGTCATTGATATACTTTAAGCTCCACTTTTCTTGGAATCATTTATCTTCTTTTCATAGAATTTTAAGCTAATTTCGAGTCTTAGCTCATTTAACTTTAAAAGAACAAAATCTACAGCTTCCATATCAATCTCTTTCTTAGGATTGTTACCTTCCTTCAAACGTGAGATTAAATCATCTTTCTCAATGTAGCTCATCTTATCACCTTCTCTTAATAGGTAACTTATCTCTTACCATGGAAACTTTCTGAATTTATTTATTAATTCTATGTAATATTAATAGAATACTTAAAACCGGAGATTTGCTATAGCTTCTTAGGAAATACCCGTTGAAAATATTTAGAAGTTTGAGAAAGAAGAATTCTAAATGAAGATCATTTGTCCATTGAAATATTCATAATCTATCTTCTTCTTCTTTTTTGCTTCGTTATTTCTAAATAATTTCTCTGCTTGTTCTGTTCTTGTTTGATGCTTTCTTTCACTCATGTTTGTCACCAATATAAACTATAACTGGTCACCTGATTTTAACATGACGAGAAAAAGTGACCAATAAATGACCAGATGGAAGATAAAACAGTGAAGTTGAATGGTGAGGTTTTGGAAGGTTAGAATAAATTCCTGCAAGATCAATGGACGGACTAATCTTTGTATTCCTTCCTTAACCTCAATAATACACTCCCCGCTCACACACTTATATAGAATCCCTTCCAATTATTGGAATGGATTATTTTCAAGAATGGAAAATAGTTGTTTAAACAAGACATACATATTTATCAAAAGATTATCAAGGTTTGAGAATGGTTTCAAAAACTACAGAGTTATTTAATAGAATAACAATAATACTGAAAGAACTCGAACCTAAAAATCAGGGGTCGTTGTTTGTTTAGAAAGATTCTCAAATGTCCAATTTTGAATAAGCAGCTATCTGTTTTTTTAGTATTGCCGTAACATAAGTAAGAAAGTTATCTGCATCACCGAATGTTGAAAGTTCTGAATTTGTATCAAAAAGGATAGATTTGGAAACCAGAACAGTTCCATGTATAACAGACCACAAATAGAGTGTAAAATGAAGAATGTTATCTAGTTCTAACTCTCCACTTTCGACTGCTTCTTGAACGATTCCCAGTAGAATATGGATGGTCTTGGGTTCAAAGTCTCTCTCTTTTCTTCCTTTTTTTTCTGCTGGTGGTGGAATGGTTACAAACATCATTTGATATTTTTGATAATTGTCTCTGGCAAATATAAAATAGTATTCAGCTAATTTCTCCAGAAGGGACATATAAGATCCTTCATGTGTTTTTATGATTTTGAGCATTTGACACTCAAATTCTTGAAAATCTTGCTCAAGTATATTATACCAAAGATCTCTTTTGCTTGTCCAATAGTTGTAAAGATTGCCTTGTGACATATCTAACCTTTTTGCTAAAACTCGCATACTGAAACCCAATGCACCCGCTTCATAGAACAATTCCCTTGCAGTGTTAATGATCAATTCAGTTTGTTTTTGCTTAGCCTCTTTTGAACGAGCTCTAGAATGACTCATGATTGAAAAAGGATAAATGAGTAAATAAGGTTTATTAATGAACAGCGTTCATTTAGGAGATATCTATGTTTTCGATTATAAAAGGATTGGAGAAACCAATAAAAAGGATTGAGATTAACAAATTGCCCGAAAATCTAGAAACTGAATTGATTACTTTAGGAAAATTATTTGATGAACTACAAGAAATCAAAGAAGGTAAGAAAAAACATGTTTGTAAAATTAGAAACCTGTTGCACACTTTATTGGGACAGCTTGAAATTAAAGGTATAGATACCAATTCTGAAGTTCACGAAATAGCATGTATACTAGATGAGGGAGTAACAGAATTATATTGGATAAGATTAGATCAACTTATTTTAGAACTATATAGGATTGTCTTCTTATATTGTAATTAATTCAAAAAATAAACACAATATAAATAATCATACTACCTTATTGGAACATCTCTTCTAGTATGGGTCTCCTTATTAGAATAGTCACTGAAAGGTGAATAGCTATCAAGAATTGAGGATTTTGTTTTTCTTTAAAAAATTGCATTTTCATGCAGATTCGAGAAAATATCAAGAGATTGGAGGATATGAGTCTCTATTAAATCTCTTTACCCATTAGAAATTTAAAGAATTTTCCCCAATTTCGTGGATGTATAATAAGGGCAGGTACCTCCTTTCTATATTCCTTAAAACCTTCTCCAAATCTTTCTATCAACTCTTTCTCCTCTATGTAGTAGATATGATAACTAAAACAAAGAGCAAAAATTACAGTTATGATTACTGAATATATTGAGAAAGTACTGATTAAAGCGCTGATCATAAGAAGGTATACACTCACATACAATGGGTGTCTAACGATTGAGTAAATTTTGTGATTCACTATTTTCGACTCTTCTGGATAATAAACATAAAGCATTGCAGCATTATCTATTCCAAATACGAAAATTGTTCTGAACATAGTCAACAAAGCAATTATCAAAAACAGCACACTGAAAACGATTCTAGGGACCATATCAGTATAATTAGAGTTTCCAACAGCAGTCGCAATTAGTTGTCCTATAGGTGTTTGAAAAAGATTAGTGAGAGGATTTCTAAAAACAGAAATTGAAAAAATCTTTTCAGCTAACCAACTAACAGGTAGAAACATATGAATGATTCCTGCCATAGCTATTGGAATACCAGTGAATGTGTATTTTACAGATTTTTGGAAGGCTCTTTTCTTATCTTGAGAAATGAACTTGTCTCTCTTTCTCCATACTACATGAACAATACTTAACCCCCCAGTTATCATTAACATTGAACCTATGGGTGGAAGGTAGGGTTCCAAAACTGCAAGCCATTCTACGGTTGGTAATAGAATTGGAAGAATATCTAAAATAAATAAAATAGTCAATGTAAACAAGGTAATTAGAATTACTTGAAGTAAATACAACTTAAGTATGTATTTGGGCCTATCAGGTAAATGACTAAGGATTTCTTTTTTTCCGGTTGGTTCCATAAAATCACATCAGATAAGCCATAACCGTTATCACTCATATTTAACTCTATACTGATTATTTGAGAACATATTTAAGAAAGAAACTTCAATTATTTAAGTAAGAATAACTTAGAAAGGACATAAGATGAAAAGAAAATCGGTTATAATTATAATGATGATTCTTGTTTTTCTTTTCTCTCAATCAGTCTTTGGAACTACTTGGATTAATGAAACAAGGGCTGTAAGTGCATATGATTCCAATGGATGGTTTATTGAAGTTTTAGATGACACTTCTGTTTATATTTCATTTTCAGTCATTAATGGTTCAGACATTTCTTTAAGAGTTTTTGATTTCGATAATTATCTAAACTGGACCAATGGATTTAGCTCAGAATCTGTTATTGAACGAATAAATACAGAACAAGACTCAATTGCTTTTCCTGTAGTATATGGTCAAAACTTCCACATTATCCTGGATAACAAAGATAATCCCAACTCAGTAGATGTTGAAATAATTGTTCAAGATTCACCAATCGAATCTGGAACATTTGAGGGCAAACTGACAATCATCACATTAATCATCTTTGGTATTATTTTTACAATCGGCATTGCTGTTTTAGCAGTTCTCATGCTAAGAAAGAGAGGACAGTCCAAGGAAGAAGTTTTAGCTGGTTCGAGCTATAAAACTAAAAGTCTACAAAGTGAACAAACTTCAAAAACTGAAGGATGGTTTTGTCACAAATGTAAAAACAAGGTGGTTGATATTGAAGAGTATTGCTCGTATTGTGGACATAGGATTTATAGGAACTAATAAGCGAGATTAAACGTAAAACCGGCAGATTTATTTTTAACCTAATATAGCTCAACTATGCAATTCAATTCTTATAGATCTCCAGTTTACTCGAGAAACGGGATGGTAGCCTCAAGTCAACCCCTTGCTTCTGAGATAGGATTACGAGTCTTGCAACAAGGAGGGAACGCAGCTGATGCTGCTGTTGCAGTAGCGGCAACGTTAAATCTAACAGAACCAACCTCAACAGGAATAGGCGGAGATTGTTTCTGTTTATTTTATGATAATCAGAAGAAGAAAGTATTCGGCTTAAATGCTAGTGGCAGAGCTCCAGCAGATTTAAACATAGAAAAACTCAACAATCTCAACATAGAAAATAGTCTCCCAACACTCAATGTTCACACAATTACTGTTCCTGGTGCTGCAGCAGGATGGGTAGATACTGTTAAGAGATTCGGTAGCTTATCCTTGAAGGAAATATTAGCTCCGTCAATAGAATTAGCAGAGAAAGGTTTTCCTGTTGCTCCAATTACTGCAAGATCTTGGCAAAGAGGTGTTAAGCAATTGCGACTAGGTCCAAATGCTGATGAAATGCTACTTGATGGAGAAGCACCTAAAGAGGGAGAGATTATGAAAAATCCAACATTAGCCAATACTTTTCGCGATCTAGCAGAACATGGAAAAAGTGGTTTCTATGAAGGACGAATTGCAGATGCCATTATAGAACTAATAAAATCATTTGAAGGTTATATGACCTTAGATGATTTGAAAAATCACAAAAATACTTTCGACGACCCTATTTCCATCAACTATCGAGGAGTTGACATTTATGAAATACCACCAAATGGCCAAGGAATTACTGCTTTGATGGCACTTAACGTGCTAGAAGGGTTTGATATTGGTGGCATGGAACATTCCTCTGTTGAATGTTTGCATACAATGATTGAATCGATGCGTATTGCATTTGCAGATACTAGATGGTATGTCGCTGACCCTGATGTTGTTCATGTACCCATTCAAGAATTATTATCAAAACAATACTCCAATTCAAGAAGAGAATTAATTGATCCAACTAAAGCAACAATCAATGTTGAAAAAGGGTCTCCTGTTTCAAGTTCCGATACAGTTTATTTCTCTGTAGTGGATGGAGAAGGGAATGCTTGTAGTTTTATTAACTCTAATTATATGGGATTTGGCACTGGATTAATTCCAAAAGGCTGTGGTTTTACCCTTCAAAATAGGGGGGCTAATTTTTCGCTCCAACCAGATCATCCAAACGCATTAGCACCAAACAAAAGACCATATCATACAATCATCCCTGGAATGGCCACAAAAGAGGGTGAGCTCTATTCTAGTTTTGGAGTAATGGGGGGATTTAACCAACCTCAAGGACATGCACAAGTGATGGTAAACATGATTGATTTTGGTATGAATCCTCAACAAGCTCTTGATGCACCTAGATTTACTATAAGAGATGGAACTAGCAAGGGTGATGTAGCTTTAGAAGAGGGGATTGATATTGCAGTCATGAACAGATTAAGTCAGATGGGACACTTAGTTGTACCTACAACTGGATATGCAAGAATGATATTTGGTCGAGGTCAGATAATAAATAGAAATCCAAAGAATGGCGTTCTTTGTGGTGGAACAAGCCCTCGAGCGGATGGGATAGTAGTAGGGTGGTAACACCCATATCGTTCTATGCTGAGAAAACTAAGGATTTTACTACAACTGGAACTACTTGTCCACCTGCTTTTGGTTGATCAATATCTATAAAATCTCCTTCTTGGATAATTATTTCATCAACTGAAATAATGTTTTTCTTTGCAGATGTTTCTCTTTTCATAACATTACCAACAGAATTACCAATATCTCTATCAAAAACCAAGATAACAGGTTTTTCTTTTCTAATTGTATTTGGTAAAGCACCTACTACACCTTTAGCAAAAGTAGTTAACCCCGCATAAGATCCACCGATTGCTCCCTTAAATGATAATGCAACAGTATCTTCCCCTTCCCTTACGTCAAACATATTTAGGCTCTTTTGAATAGCTAATTTCACACTTTCCTCAGTAATCTGTTTGTTGTCAATTTTAGGTTCCAGAACTGGGATGTTATGAATTGGTAAAATATCAACATCAGAAATATGTGTAGTAACACCGGATACCTGGAGAGTATATTGACCCGCGCCAATAACAGTTGCACGAATTAGTTCTGTTGGTTTATGAATACTGATATTCTTTTCTTTGATAATATTGAGGATTTCTTCACCCAAGTATTTCCCCAAATCTCCAAAATATTCTTCGGTTTGTTCGTAGATATACTCAGCTACGCCACCAGAAAACATTAACTCATCAATGGTTCCATTATATTCTAATGGATTTGTCATAAGTAGATTTCTAGCGATTTGTGTTTGTAAATTTTTATCCATTGTTTCAAAGAGGCTTCCAGCAAGAATTCTAGCCATTTTCCTTTTTTGATCAGCTGTTATATGGACACCATAATCAAATTTAATTCCCATTTTTTCTTCTAAATTTCTAATGGGTTCTTCAATTCTTACAATTTTGTCTTCTGTATCAAAGGCTAGCAATCTTCCACCAACATTGACACAAGCAGTATCAATAATTTCACCATCTTTTACGATAGCAATATTGCTAGTACCACCTCCAATATCAATGTTCATCACAGTTTTTTTTGTTTCTTTAGAATATTGAGCAGCACCTGATCCCATCGCAGCGACAATTGATTCAAAATTGGGTCCTGCAGCTGCGCAAACAAATTTACCTGCTTTGTATGCAAGGGCCTTCACAAGATCTTCGGCATTTTCTTTCTTCGCACTTTCCCCTGTAATTATGACTGCACCAGTGTCAATGTCATCAATTGACATATTTGCAAGTTCATATTCAGATTTAATAAATTCAACAAGTTTGAGATAATCGATATTTTTACCATCCAATATAGGAGTGAGTAAGATGTTACCTTTGTATAATATTTCCCTCTTAGTAACCTCGAATTTTACTCCTCTTGGAGTATATATTTTTTCGAGTTTGAGTTTAGAAAAAATCAAATGTGAAGTAGTTGTTCCAACGTCTATACCAGCGCTAACTAAGTTTAAGGTCTCATCTGCATTCATTTTAATCCTCAAGCGTTAAAAAAATCAAGAATAAACGCATTTAAATTATTTTAGTTGAAGCATTTTTTTAGTGTAAATCTAATTGTAAGAGAAAAGGTTTAAAATGTCTAAGAAAATATGCAAAGTGGCTATTAATATGCAAGCAGAAAAAACTGAAGCAAAAGAGGCAAATATTGATACAACAGAAATGGGTCCAAGAACCTTCTTTGGTGTATGGGGGGATTGGTTTGTCGCTTTTGGGAAGTGGATATGGAAAAAGTTTCAATCACCAATGGGTATCTATCTTTTCTCTACTTGGTTAATTAGTATATTAGTTATGGGAATCACAAATTCATTAAGAGGTCCAACTCACACTTTTTGGGAAGGTCCTAGCTACTGGATAGGTGTTTTTCTTACATATGGATTAAATGGAGGTCAGGATCCAAGTTTAAGAATCATCGCAAAACCTGTACTGGTTTGGTTCTTCGCACCAATGGTGGCTTTAATTCTAGGTTCCTCACTATTCTTGTTTGCAGATAGTGGTTTTTTCAGAAATGGAGCTTTTCCAATTGACGAGTTAGACTTTGCTCAATCACACAGGTTTTACAGTATGGACAATATTTGGGGTTCTGAGCTAATTAATCCAGCAAATCCAAAATTAACAAATATGTACATTTGGATTGTCCTAATGCCGATAATACTTGGTGCAGTTGTTTCTGCAATATATAACTTCATTGTGTTCAAACTTGTTATGAAAAAGAAAAAATTCATGCCAAGTGTTAAATCTTTCCTACTTATAACGTTTGCTGCTAGCCTCATTACTGGGATAGCTATGGCTTTAATGACTGGTAACATTACTTTGAGTTTTAGAAATATTCTGTTTTCTCTCTTTGTGGATAGAAAAACCAATAACTTTCTAATATATGGGTTTGATTATATAAATGAACAAGGACAATATCATCCTATAGCTGTTGCATTTTCAACATGGTTGATTTATTTGATACCATTCTCAATAATATATGCAATATTCCTACTCGTAGGAAACCTTGACAAAATGTGGGCGAATAAAGGTTATCTTATTCACAAGATTAACTATGCCATAGAGGCTAGAAAAACTCCCGTGTTAGACTTTCAAGAACAACTTGACAAAGATGAACATTAGAATTATGTAGATGAAACACCAACTTAAACAAGATAGTACACTATATATTTCTTTTTTTATCCTTTTCTACTTTGAACTGATTTTAATCAATGAACAATCTTATTAGTGCATAAGAGAGAGATTTATGCTAATGACAACTAAGATTAATTCTTCATCGCATGGAACTGAAGCAATCAACGATACTCATCCATTATTAGTTGCTGAAGATATAATCAAAATTTACCAAACTGGAAAAATAGAAACACAGGCATTAAGAGGTGTTTCTTTCAAAGTAAAAACTCAAGAAAAGTTATTTCTAATTGGACCGAGCGGATCGGGAAAAACTACACTAGTAAACGTAGTAGCAGGGATTACTAAACCCACCTCAGGCAAAGTATTCTGGAAAGAGCTTTCAAAAGATATTACAAGGTCTTCTTATGAAGAAATAATAAAGGCAAGAAGAACATTTGCAGGAGTTATTTTTCAAGACAGTAAACTATTATCTCATCTAACAGTAAAAGAGAATATAGAGTTAGCTGGATATTATGCGAAGGTACAACCAAAGGTTGTGAAAAAAAGAGCTGAATTTCTACTAAAATTTCTTGGTATTTGGGATAAAAGAATGAAAAGAGAAGACACGCTTTCTGGAGGAGAAAAGAAGAGAGCTGCCATAGCTACAACTCTTATAACCAACCCCAAAATATTGATAGGAGATGAACCTACGGGTGATTTAGATGTAGAAACTGCAGAGAGCATTTTAGACTTATTTGACAGAATCAATGAAGAGCTCGGAATAGCTATCTGTATTGTAACACATTCTCAACAAGTTGCAGCTAGAGCTGATAGAATCCTTGAACTTAGAGATGGGGTAATAATTGGTCAGCACGGAAGTAAAATAAGTCTCAGAAAACTAGAAGATAGCAGATTATTAGAAATTGATCGACAAAGTCGCATTGTTCTCCCAAAAACTATTTTACAAGAAATGGATGACCCTAAACATTTTTCAATAGAAATGGAAAATGGTAAAATAATTCTGCATCCCATATATCAAGCTGAGTTCGCGCCCAATAATATGAAAAGCGTAATAACATGTACAATGTGTGGGGATCAAGTTAAGAATGGAGCAAAGTTCTGTTCAAACTGCGGAGCACCAATAACTGACAAAGGGGACAATAATGGGCTCAATAAGTAAGAAAGTGGGAAAAACAAGAAAAAAGACCACTGCTGCAAATAACAATGAAAAAAAAGCTAAGGGAGAAGGAGAAAGAGTAAAGGTAAATTGGACACGCATTACATTATTAGGATTTATTACATCAATCATTTTTGTAGCTATTAATATCATAATCATAATAATAGTTATTTATGGTTTTGGTTTTGATAACCTCTTAACAATACAAGATATTTCGCAATATTTGTTCTTTGGTGAGGTTGGTTTCGTTGTCTTTCTTGGAGCTTGTGTAGGTAATTTCGGTCAATCTATTGCTCTTACAAATTTGAAAGCTAGACTTTTCAAATCTGCACCAATGAGTAAAGATAGCTTCCGAGAAGCAACATTCAATTCTTTTACTTATTACATTGCTGCATCCTTACTCTTAGTTTACCTTATGGGGATGATACAGATTTTGAAACTTATTGAGTACTTTGGATAAATTTTCCACTATATAGTTAAAAGAAGTAGGTACAACTCAAACAGCCAGTATAGCTTGCGTCATTAAATTTCTCTTATAATAAAAATCGATTCCAACTATTAAAATGGAAACGCAAAACCTTTATTAAGCTGTAATAACACTTTGGAAATGCTTCCACTATAAAGTTTTACTTTTTAGTTGGAAGTTTATAGGTGAAAAAAATATGAAGAAAAAAGCATTATTAGGGTTAACCCTAGTAGTCTTGTTCAGTATGAGTACATACCTTGGACAAGCACAACAAACAGACGTACAAATCGCTTTTTCAGTAAACTTACTTTCGCCCAATACAAGCGCAGCCCGTAATCAATGGTCGCTGTTAATGGAACAACAATTACCACAAATTGGTATTGGTATATCCTTCCATGAATCTACTGGATGGGGAAATATAGGCCCCCGTACATGGGACTATCCATTACTTGATTTTGATTACATTCCAACCTATGCAGATGGTGGTTACGACCTATTCTTTGTTGGTTGGTCATGGGGACTTGATTGGGATCCAA
>BPTM01000007.1 GCA_023705945.1 Candidatus Heimdallarchaeota archaeon | reverse complement strand
ACTTCGTCTATACCCAGTACTTCGACTTTATCAGTTGTGTGAGTTAAAATGTAACCATCTCCACAGACCATAATTGGAAGCAAAACACGAGAATCTTCAGCTATCTTATAAGCTTGCAAAATCATATCGAATGCTTCTTGGTTATCTTCAACATAAAGCTGAATCCACGCAGCATCTCTTTCAGGCATAGAATCTGAATATTCAGGCCAAATGCCCCCTGGAGACATCAAAGTTCGGTTAGCAACAAACATAACAACTGGGAGTCTCATTCCACCTGTTGCAAAAACTACTTCGTGCATATATGCTAATCCTTGACTTGCTGTTGCAGTAAAAGTTCTTACTCCTGTCCCCTGAGCTGATGCACAAATAGTCATTGCTGAGTGCTCTCCTTCAGCTCTTACATACTCCGCATCTAGATTCCCTTGAGCTACATAATCAGCCAGATATTCAACAATATCAGTTTGAGGTGATATTGGATATGCTGCTACAACCTTAGGTCGAGCTCTTGTAACAGCAATAGCAACAGCTTTATTTGCAGTCATCATATCTAAATATTTTTCTCGGGGAATCATTTACATCCACTAACTTATTAAGTTATTTTTAAATTTCACTGTTCAGAACTAA
The DNA here is from genome assembly GCA_023705945.1 of Candidatus Heimdallarchaeota archaeon. Lineage (GTDB taxonomy): Archaea > Asgardarchaeota > Heimdallarchaeia > Heimdallarchaeales > Heimdallarchaeaceae > UBA460. The sequence goes on along the minus strand of BPTM01000007.1, from coordinate 3,729 downwards.
CAGCTTTTTCATAGATAAAATAGATGTTATATAGAAATGAAAAAGAAGGCAATGAATATAAACTTACTCCTTCTCATCTTTAGGTTTGGTAGGAATCTTACCTTCTAGTTTTGCTGCAACTTCATTTACATCAGAACTAGATTCACCGGTTTTCTCTAGCAGTTCCTTTTTTAAATCATCAGGTATTTTTTTCTCTTCTTCACTCATAATTATCCCGCACAAACTAACTGTAATAAATTTAGTGTTGTAAAATAAAAAGATTATGATACTTTTTTCTTGATTATTTTTGTCGCTTCTTTTTAATTGAATAAGTTAAACCTACTATTCCTACTAAAACTGAAATAGCAAGTATAATTGATAATATCCCACCTAGAGACCAATTTACTTTTTCGACAATAGACCACCAAGATTCATCTACAGTGTTTTCACTAAAAGCATAATAGTCTTCACGGTTGAAAACAAATCTTAACATAGCTACATCATCAGTTAAGTTCATCTCGAATTTTTTAAGAACAATTTCGCCTTGTTTGTCAGTAACTCGTTTCTCTATCCAAATGATTGTTCCATTCTCGCTGATGAATTGTATCTCTATTTCCTTGTTAGCCAAGCTTCTATTTTCACCATCAAGTAATAAAATTATCAATTCAAATTCTGTGTTTTCTACTTTAATCTGAGTTTGTTGACGCTTAATGTCTATTTCTTCTGTGAAAAACAGAGCAGAATAGTCATTAGATCCTTCAAAAAGAAAATCTATGGAATACATTCCAATCTCGTAACTAGACAAATCTAGGTAGAAAATACCATGAGAGTTTGTAATAACTACTATTTCCTGAGAATTGATCAGAACTAATACCAGAGCATTTGAGATAGGATTGCCATTTATAGATGTTAAAACAACTTTGAGCCCTGAAGTGCTATTGTAATATGTAAAATTGCTAGGAACTGTAAATAGACTAACACACTTTTCAACTTGTATAGTAAAGGTCTCTTCTTTGTAATTGTAAAAAGCAGTTGAACTTGATGTAAAATGAATAACTAAATCACCTGCTTTACTGAGATTACAATAAATATACCCACTGCCTAATTCATCGGTAACACTAAGAAAATCTATACCATCTATACGTATAGTGAAGTAGAATAGTTCTAGAGCTTCTCCCTGTGAATTTTTTATGTGAACTATCAGTTGCAATTGATCTTCAACAACATTGCTAGCCCATTGTATTGTCACTACAATTGAATCCTTGAGAACGATTATACTGAATTCCTTATGAGTGTCTTGAATATTATTTCCTGAACCAAATAATAGTATTGTAAGACTGTATTCACCAGGATAATAACTCAACCATTGAGCTGGAATAATAAAATGACCGAAGGAGTCAGTATAGAGAGTTCCAAGGAAAGCTCCATCTATGAACACTTCAAATTCAACATTTGAACTTATAGTTCCAAGAACAGAAACATAACCTGTAATTGAACTTCCTGGGTTGAAAACAACTGTTTGGGATGTCAAAGAGACATCGTAAGAAGCTTTTTCTCTTTCAATTATAAATTGATACTCAAAAAAGAATATTTCAGAACTCTCGTCGATTCTCAAAATGATTGTATATGTGCCAGAGTCAAGGAATTGGCTTATTGTAAAAAGAAAATAACCGGTACTGTCAGTTAATGTTTGTAAAGGTGAACCATCTAGATACATAGTTACTGTAACTTGATCTAATAATCCTGAAAAGCTCTCTATCATTCCAGAGATATATCCTGCTTCTCCATAAGAAGCCGCATCAAATACAATACTTACAAGTTCAATTGGATATTTTACAGTAAAGTTTACACTTAATGACGATTGATAGTATGTGGGATCTCCTTGAAATTCGATAATGAGCTCATAATTACCCACAACTATACTGCTGGTTAAGGTGATGATAGCATAACCTGAAGAATTAGTTGATACTGTTGCAAAATAATTGCCGTCTATTGTGATAATCAAGTCTGCTTCAATTGGGTTAGACAGTGTATCAACTAATCGAACAATAAACGTAGATTCTTCACCATACTCATGATAAACATCTAAATCTCCGCTTAATTGTGTAGGTGTTTTTGAGATATTCACTTCTAAAGTTTTTTCCGATCCGAGATGATTCCTATTACCATCAAATTTAACTAAGATATTGTATAATCCAGGAGATAATCCAAGACTGGTTAGGAATTCTCCAAGAGCATCTACGCTTAGGGATTTGAGATATGTCCCATTGATGTAAATATGTATTTGCTCTCCAGATAAGGGAAGGATGCTGTTAAGAACCCCTCCTAACATTGGTTGATAGTTATCATAATAGAAGTTTAATTCAATGCTAGTTTCAGCTTTTGCTACGTATACTAGCTGGTTGAAGCTTGCAGCTGAATAAAGTATATCCCCGCTGAAATCGACTCCCATATTGTATAAACCTGCTTCTAATAGGATGTCGAGAGTTATTAAAACATAACCAGAAGAGTTAGTTAAACCGAAATATTGTATTCCATCAATTGTTAGTACAATCGTTTTACCCTCTAGCGGAGCTCCTTCTGAGGTAAGATGCACTTCTACAGTGGTTGAAGTAATAGCATATATACCTTCAGTAATTAGGACGGAAACTTCTGTCTGTGATTTAGATTGTTCAAGTACGATAAGCTGAGAAGAACCTTCATAGATTGAAGTTCCTACAAAAACCAAAGTTATTTCATAGACACCAGGTACAACACCTGTAACTTCTAATGATGCATGGCCAGAAATATCTGTTACATTTTGACCAATATATGATCCATTTAGATAGAACCAAACTATCTCTCCTTCAATTAGTTGATTTTCTGAATCTTCTAAGTAAGCTTGTATTGTTAAAGTTGTATCTACCCAATCGATAGTTCCTTGAACACTAGTGTCAATTTTCCAGATGTAAACGGTTTTTGATGTACTAGAAGATAAATAATCCTGATTGCCATCAAATGAAATTTCTATAACATACGTTCCAGGTTGTAAAGACACAATGAACAGATAATAACCAGAAACATCTGAAGAAATAGTTTGATATATAGAACCGTTTATTCGTAGAATTACATCTATGCCTTCTAATGGCTGTAAAAAGATGTTTTGGATGTACCCTGAAATTTGGTAATTAGTGGTGTAGTCTTGGTTTGAAGCATTGAGTAAAATATCTGTTGGCATCTTATTTATCTGCAATGTAATAGAGAGGGATGAAGCCAAGAAATAGTTGTTCCCTTCAAAGGTTATTATAAGTGAATAGAGACCAGGTTGAATTGAAGGAATTATCCATATTCCCCATCCCGAAGAATTAGTAATAATTTGATCAGTTAATACACCAGAAATGTTCAAGGTTAAGTACTCTGAAGAAATTGCTCCCAAGGAAGAGAAGATATAAATTTGCACTTCAGTTGATTCATTATAATAAATGAAGATATCATCGCTTGAAATATAACTGTCTGTTTTATTGATTGTCAAACTAATGTAATCTGAACTGCCTAGATACATACCAAATTCGTTGATTACAGCTGTTAAAGTGTAAGTCTTAGGAACGAAATCCACTAACCACACGAAACTAGCAATACCAGATGAATTAGACATAGCAGATCCGATGAAGATTCCATCCAAATAGAATAAAACCTCTATTTCAAGAGGGTTACTGAATTCATCTTGAACATAAACTAAAACTTCCAGGTCTTCATTAAATTCTACAGTAC
>BPTM01000006.1 GCA_023705945.1 Candidatus Heimdallarchaeota archaeon | reverse complement strand
CCACGTTCTTCTTCGGAACTCGCGTCACCGCTATTCCGTCAAGGAATCTCGTCATCGTTCATCCTTGAAAAGAATATCGGGTCTCTCAAGAATCCCGCCTTCTCAATTATTCTCCCTAGCATTTTGAAAAAAAGCATTGAATGGCGAGTTCAAGACTCTCTTCTCTTCCAGTCCATCGGATTGGGTCAATGGCACCATTATCGTCTACCTTTTCCTTTTCTGTTTGTCGTGTTATTTATTGCTGCACCCACGACAATACAATGGTAATGAATTTTGAGAAAACCTTTTTCTCGTCTATACCTGCATAGAAAGTTAGCATCCTTTCAGATTGGGTATCCTCTACTATATCTTTCATCATAGCAGCCCCTATCCGTCCTATTACTAGACGGCATTCGCTTTTTCCAGCATCCTCTACCCGCTAAACCTTCCCTCTTCCTTACGGTCGAGATACCATACCAATGGATGGGGCTTATAGGGTTTACCATGTTCCGTATGATTGACTTTCAAAAAACTCTCTTAGGTACCCGCTCTTCCCCGACTGCTCTACGGCTGGAAAGACATTAAGCCATGAATAATGTCTACTGGCAGCTTTGCTATTTTAGCCAGGCGTATCACTGCATTTCGCCTGTAATGATTCACGAGGTTTATCACGGGTTCATTATCGTTTACCATAAGGGTTTTGGCTAGCCCACAGCAGGAGTGCAGTCTCCTCTGTTGGTACATTGTTTCCAGTGCTTCATACCCAGTCGTTACCAACCACGCATGTCTGGATAGCCACACTTATCCAACTTAAGGTCGGTTTCCTGACTGTCTATTAATAGACTTACTATTAGTAATTGGTCAAGGTTCCGCATTCAATCATACAGCATCATGTCACACCAAGGCGTTTCAATGCATTTCGCCTCTGCGACATTACGAGGTTTATCATGAGTTCATTCATTTACCATAGAGGTCTTGTTTAGCCCGCAGCAGGAGTGCATTCTCCTCTGTCGGTACATTTCCCAACGCTTAGTACCCCACCGTTACCAGTGGCGCACCCATGGGCTTTCACACTCGTCCAACTCGAGGTCGGTTTCTTGAGGGCTTATCTATTGATAAGCATACCATTCGGTAATACTCAAGGTCCCGTATTCAATTGTATAACTTCATATCGCAAGTCGAGTAAGGCGGGGCTGTTACCAGCCCTTTCTCCTCTAAGAACCACACGTACGAATTTCCCCGTATGTGGCTCGAACCTAAAATGCCCAACGCGTCACCGCGTCCTTCTTCGGACTTCGTGTCACCACTATTCTGTCAAGGAATCCCGTCACCGTTTTTCCTCAAAAAGGATCTTGGGGTTTCAAGAATCCCGCCTTCTCAATTGTTCATACTAAAATTTTAAAGAGCTAAGGATAACCTCATATGCTCTTCTTTTCCTTCTAATCCATCAGATTAGGTAAATGGCATCGTTATTGTCCACCTTTTCCTTTAACGTTTGACATGCTATTACGATGCACCCATGTCATACAATGGTTTATTGAACTTTTGAGAAAACCTTTTTCTTG
>BPTM01000005.1 GCA_023705945.1 Candidatus Heimdallarchaeota archaeon | reverse complement strand
AAACGACTTTGCATTTTTATTTTAAACAATGACATCCACAAAACATCTATGATTCATCATCTTCCAACAATAGATTTCTTTCCTCATATCTTTAAATTTCCCAAGGAGAAAAGTTTTGATTATAAGTTGATAGATTAAATACTCCTATACTTTATTCCAATACTCTCCTTTCTCTATAGCTTCTCTATACTGCCATCTCGAAAATCTTTGAATTCATGAAGATATAAATCGAAAATTCGTGACCATAATACTATAGGGGTCTCTTTATAATCTTCTTTTTTTCTTTATTCTAAACAGTTATAATAAAGAATACCACTTAAATAAATGAAATTTCACACAGACAGAAATCTTGATACTAAATTTAGTGGTGGAAGCTGGTAAAGAAGTAGGTATTGCTCTCTGTGATATTGGTGCTCGAGATGCTCTCAGAATTGAAGCTGGCTTACCTCTTTATGGTGAAGACATTCATGAAGCCATACTTCAATATAATTTGAATAAAGAAAAATTCATGAAAGAAACCACTGAACTAATGAGTGAAGGAAATAAAGGATAGAACAATCTTCTTTATCAAATTACAAGTTCCTTTTCCTATTTTCACCGTTATAAATTATAATCACATAATTAATACGAGCCCACTATGTCTGACCCAAGTTTAAATATCAATTTGTTCATAACAAAGTAAGTATGAGGATGTGAATTAGTGATAAAAGCATTCATAAGAAACACTGAAAATTTCAGAAAAAGCATATTCGCAAAGCCTATATTCTTTATGTTAATTTTGTTTGTAGCATTCCTTGTTTACGATAATTTCTACTTAGAAAAGGGACAATGTGCGATCATTTACATTAGAGGCAATGCAAATTATGATTGGGATGGTTTTACTAACGAGCAACTGGAAAATTTCGAGAGTCAGTATGCGTATTATATGATAGCTTTAGCAGATGAATTAAGCCAATCCTGGGGTTGGGATTTCTATTCTTTTGTTGAACAAGAACCTGACTTCCGAAGATTTCAGTATGATACACTTTTAATTTTCTTCGATGGGCATGGTTCTTTTCGGAATGATAATCACCAATATTTTCTTTATGGGTATGAGAGTGTAAGAGTTGATACTATTGCAAATAAAATCTCTTGTAATAATTTAACTGTAGTTGTTAATTCTTGTTTCAGTGTTAATTGGCTCTCAGAATTTACTCATGATAATCTCAATTCATTATATACTAACGACCTTGAAAACAAAAAAACTCAATCAACTGTTTTTTACTCTTCTAGTGATTTACATGTCACAAGTGTTTACTCATATAACAGATTTTTTCTTGATTTCTTACAATATGGTGTTAATTATTCCTTTGCAAATTCCACTGCAATATCCATTTGTTATTCTCTCAATTTAACAGGTATTGATTCTTGAAAGTAAAACTCTTTCCCTCAATTTATTTCTAATCATCTTTTTCATGTTTGTACTGGTTCATCCACGTCTTTACTATACTCTTTTGAACATTTGTAGAACACTATCATTCTTTCTTTAAAATACTCTTG
>BPTM01000004.1 GCA_023705945.1 Candidatus Heimdallarchaeota archaeon | reverse complement strand
CGAGAGACTTCAGCAAAGTTCCCACCAGAGAGGTTTGGGCGCTTTACAAGAAATACCTACGCCTGCCTACCGGAAAGGTCAGGCTGGTTTTCAGGCATGAGCATAGAGACCTAGACAAGTGGCTGGTATTCTCGTTGGGCTACACGCCCGTAGGCGATAGATGGAAATAAAGGGGGTGATAGATGGAAAGTTGACTATCAGGTAATCTGGCATTGAATATTTCAAAGGAGGTTTTTAACTATGCTGGACGAACCCGAAACTGAAACGAAAGAACACCCTTCCTCTGAAGAAGAGGAACATCCTTCTGGCGAAGAAGACGGGACTCCAGAGCCACCCAAAGAGAGTTTTACAAGAGCCGAACACGAAACGGCGATAAACGACCTGAAGCGGGAGCATGGACGCGAAGTCAAGACGCTTACTGGTGAGAGAGACGAGGCGACTACTGCCCTAGCGACCTCTAAAACAAAGCTGGATAAGGTTAATACGAAACTGGATACAGTCCAGACGCAACTGGAACAGCTTGAAGAGGTTAAAGCCAGTGGCAGCGAAGCCGGCATTGACTACATTCAGAAGCGCAAGGAACTTCGGACGGCGGAGAAGGAGCTACAAACAGAGAGGGATGCCCTTGATGAAGATGTAACTACTCACGCCGAAGAGGTAAGGGTTGGCAAGCAAGCTAAGTGGGAGAGGGAAATCTTCGCGGTCGCTACTGAATTTGATATTGATGTAGAAGACCTAGAGGAAGCCAAACCCACTAGCGTTGAGCAAGCCAAGTCTTTTGCCAAGATTATCGCCAAGAAAAAACCAAAGTCAGGACGAAAATCTAAAGCCGGTGAAACTCCCACCGAGGAAGAGGAGACTCCTGAGTTTGAACCCGACTCTGCTAAAACGACCGGCGGTAAAGGTAAATTGACAGCCGAGGGTGTGGAGAAAATGCCCATAGACTCGGTTGCCAAGGCACTAGATAAAGCCACTAAAGATTAACGAGGTGAAAGATGGCGAATACCTTTATCACTCCAACTGTCGTGGCTAAACTGGCTTTACCCACACTCCTAAATAACTGGGTGATGGCTGGTTTAGTGCACAGGGACTACTCCAAGGAGTTACGGAAGATAGGGGAGAAGGTAAGGATACGGGAGCCGGCTACTCTCACGACCATTGAGTTTGACGGCGACCTGACGGGGCAGTATCAGAATGTCGTTGAGAGCTATGTGGATGTTCTTCTGGACACCATTTTGGTTGTGCCGGTAGAAGTCTCGGCTCGCGATATGACCCTTGATATTGTCTCCTTCACTCAACAGGTCGTTGAGCCTGCTATGCAGTCTCTCGGACAGAAGGTTGATGAGAAGCTGACTCTGCTCTACAAGGACATCCCTTACTTCATGGACATTGACGAGACATCGGCTGCGACCATTCTGGCAAGTTTGCTAGGCGCTCGCAAAATCCAGAATGACAACAAAGTGCCCTTCGCTCAGGCAAGAAATGCAGTCATGTCAACCCTGACCACCGCCACCCTGCTCGGACTGGATGCCTTCAGGG
>BPTM01000003.1 GCA_023705945.1 Candidatus Heimdallarchaeota archaeon | reverse complement strand
TCTTCATTTACGCACAATTCCTGATGGAAATGCTAGATTACAATCTCTTAGAGATATTATTCTAAGATTTAGAGAAAAAGGAAAAAAAGTAATCGTTTATGCAAATAATTACGATTCCCTAACTTATTATGTAGCAACATCTGCAGACACAATTTTCTTACAATATGGTGGTAAGATTTCAATTGTAGGTTTTCAATTGTCCAGACTACTCATGAGAGATGTTTTGAAGAAGTATGGTTATTATGTAGATGGGGTCCCAATTTCCCCCTATAAATCTGCTATGGACATGTTTACTAGAACTGATATCTCTGAAGAAGATAGAGAACAATATCAGCGAATAATCGATTCTTCATTTGAATCATTTGTTTCAGACATGAGTCTTTCACTTAACAAATCTCAAGAAGAAATCATCGATATTATTAACAATGCTCCTTATACTTCTGAAGAAGCTCTTGAAAAGGGTCTAATTGCAGAACTTACACATGAAGAAGAATTGATTGATATAATTACGAATAAGTTTTCTAAATATCGCAAACTGAAACTTGTTACTTGGAAAGAATCACTTAAAATGCTTACTATTCCTCATCCTCCCTCATCACGAAAACAAATAGCAATAATTAGCGTAGAAGGTTCAATAGTTGACGGTAAAAGTAAGAAACCACCTCTAAAGTTACCTATCCCTATTTTTGGTGACGTTCAATCTGGAGATCAAACTATTGTCGAACAAATGAGGAAGGTTACTAGAGATAAAAAAGTCAAAGCTGTTGTTTTACACGTTAATTCAGGAGGAGGATCAGCTTCTTCATCCGAAGCTATGCGTTCTGCTTCTATTGAACTAGTAAAAAACAAACCTTTAGTTGTTTATTTCAGCGATGTTGCTGCTTCTGGAGGATATTTTATTGCTACAGGAGCTAACTGGGTTGTTACTCAACCTATGACTTTAACAGGTTCTATAGGTGTTCTGGCCGGAAAAATTGTCACACAAGAAGCATTAAAAAAACAAGGAATTAATAGAGTATTTCTTAGAAAAGGAGAAAGAGCTGGAATGTTCAGCTCAGAAAAAACTTTTACAGAAGAAGAGAGAAAAATTGTTTTTGGTCAAATTACTAGCATCTACAATTTGTTTTTAGACCATGTTGCTGAATTTAGAAAGATGGAAAGAAAGGATTTTGAACAACATTGTGGAGGAAGAGTTTGGACAGGAAAAGATGCTAAAGAATTAGGTTTAGTAGACGAACTAGGAAGTATTAAAAAAGCAATAGAAAAAGCTTCTGAATTAGCAAATTTAAAGCCAGAAAAATGTCGTATAGTAGACATTTACAAAGCTAAACCTGAAGTACCTGTTTGGTATAAAGATGGAAAAATTGATTTAACTTTAGATGAGTGGCTTAAACCATTTAAGAAAACTCATGTATGGATGATTTTACCTGAGGAAATAAAGATAGAATAAGCTTCATTCTTTTTTTCTTAAATATGAAAAAGAGATTTTTCATTCAACTACAGCGAATTTTTTGTTTAATTTCATTCATAACATC
>BPTM01000002.1 GCA_023705945.1 Candidatus Heimdallarchaeota archaeon | reverse complement strand
TGTAGATTGGATTTTGAATTGCAGATGTATTTTAGACTGAAGTGAGGATTGTCTTCTATGTATCTCTTTAACTTGGAGCCCCAATAGCCTACACCTATGAGCGCGGTTGTTATTATTTTTCTCTCTCTCCAGTCGTGTTACCCATAATTCTCTGGGTGATCATTAATCTTCTCCCCGATGTTAAAGAGTTTGGTGAGGATGTAGTGACGAAGACAAAGATTATGAAGAGCGGGACGATGTTGCGGAAGATTCGGTAGATGAAGTTGCTGATCGCACCGATTATGTTGAAGGTACTCAGACCCACGGTGGGTGTCAGGTCGGCGACCTCCTGATGAGAAGTGATGAGTAAGCAGAAAAGGACAGTGCCTTATGCAGGATGGTGGTGATATTGTCGGAAATATGGATATAGAAACCCCGTTGCCATTGGTAGAGAGTGAGGAGAGAGAAGATGATAACGAGGATGAAGGTGAAGATGTTCGGGGTGATGGTGGAGATGTTGCGGCTCAGGAGGAGGAGTTTGAGTGCGAGGAGGAGGAGTAATTCGGCGGAAAAGAGAAAAAACAGTTGGATATACCATATATCATGGGGAAGATTATGAGTTAATCTCCATAGGTTTGTGTGGATAAACTCGTAGGAGGTGATGGAAAGTATGGTGAGGTTAACTGGGATGGTGAGTCGATATAGCGGAGGGGTTGGACGGAGCCGTAGGGAGCAGGAGATATATGTAAGTGAGACGAGGAGGATTGTAGTTGCCTGTGCTGTGTTGCTCGGTATTGGGAATGGGAGTGGGATACGCGTTGCGGGTATGGTGAAACTGTGAGGGAGAGCGTAGAGGATCCAGTATACAGGAACAAGGAGGGTGATATCGATTACACGACTGAGTACTTTATCACCCATACTGATCGGGCACCTTACTCATCACTTCGTGTAGTTTGAGGAGACTCTCCCCAGCTATAATCATTCGTTACTGCGGTTAACCTTGGAACATTATCAGTGAGACAGCACGCTTTGAATTGTAAGTTGAGTAAATCACTCGTGAAGTGGCTCGCTATAGCAGACGACCCACCGTTTCCGACAGTGAAGATTCTCCCACCAATGTTGATTGCCAAGTCGTGTGCGAAAACCCAAATATTCTCCAGATCTAGGTTGGAGAGTATATCCAGTACACTCTGCAACCTCTCGTGGCTCGTGTTTTTCATATGTCTATCACCTTCGTTCCTTCATTATGAAATTTAAATGGTAAGTTGGATAAACCAATCTTACGCATATCCCTTATCAATTTCTCCTTCTTCTCCTTATCTTGGGTATAAAATAGGAAAAATCCTCCACCACCCGCGCCAACGATCTTACCGCCGAGTGCACCGAACTCACGTGCCTTCTTGTATATCCGGTCGATCTTGTCACTGGTCATGTGAGGAGACATCTCGCGTTTCACTAACCAGTGTTGGTGTAAGAGCTGTCCGAAGTCATCGTATTTTTGGTCGTATAGGGCACTCCAGCTCATCTCACCGATATTT
>BPTM01000001.1 GCA_023705945.1 Candidatus Heimdallarchaeota archaeon | reverse complement strand
CACGGCTGGCGAGATTATCTTTTCCCCCACAGCACTTGCGGTGGTGGGTGAGCTTTCCCCACAGGACCGGCGAGGTCGGTACATGGGGTTCTTTGGATTGAGTGAAATCCTGGGTATATCGGTCGGACCATTGGTAGGTGGGGTCTTGCTCGACGTTTTCCCGACCGACCCCCAGTTCATCTGGGGGACAATCGCCTTTGTGGCATTTGTGGCCGCAGTGGGGTTCCATCGGTGGGGCGTGGCTCGCCGGACCACTTCATCAATGAGAATCGATACCAATGTTTAAACTTACAAGGGTGGAGGTCAACTAGGTTTAACGAGATAGACAGAATTTTGGAGGATTACTATGGGGAAACCTACCTTAGATGAGCGGGAGAGAAAGCGTATCAGACCAGTAGAGCACTATCCTATGGAAAAGCTTAAGCATGTTAATAAGCCCACTACTAAAATAACTGACAAAATTGAAAGGATTGATGAAAGGGAGCAAGGATTTAGTCGAGCTCATTTCGGCAAGCTTGGTGCTTTGGTTCAGAAGGAAGTCGGCCGCTTTTGTCAAAAGTATCCAATATCTTCTGCTATGTGGGAAATGCTCCCTCAATTAAAGTCTATAGCTGATGGCAAAGCAGTCTCGAACAAAGCACCAATACCACAGTCCCCACGGCTTTTAAGCCGGCATATTAAAAGTTTTGGCTATTTCCTGAGAGCCGATATAGTAGGGATTTGCCGATTGCCCGAATGGGCAGTATACAGCCGTGACATGAAGGGCGAGGCGATTGAACTTAACCATAAGTTTGCCGTTGTAATCGTGATAGACCAGGACTATAGAACTATGAGCGGCTCCACGGGAGACGACTGGATATCCTGCTCCCAAAGTTTCCTGAGCTACACCACCTCCGCCTTTATCGCGTGTACAATGGCCGCCTATATTAGACGGCTCGGTTACCCAGCTCGCGCCCATTTTGAAGCCGGCTCTCAGAGTGCATATCAGGTGGTTGTCACACCTTTACTCCTTCTCGCCGGCATTGGTGAGATCTGCCGGGCAGGCATAGTGCTCAACCCGTTTCTGGGGACTCGCTTCAAGGCGGCAGTAGTCACCACCGACCTGCCGCTGGAACCGGATAGTCCTGTTGATTTTGGACTGCAAGAGTTTTGCTCTGTTTGCAAGAAGTGCGCCGTCGAGTGCCCATCCAGGGCTATTCCGACGGGTGACAAGGTTATGCATAACGGCTACGAGGTCTGGAAGTTTGATGCGGAACGCTGTACCAAATATAGAATTACTAATCTGAATGGCTCGGCATGTGGCCGCTGCATCAAGGTCTGCCCTTGGAACAAACCAAGGGGATGGACTCATGATATGGTGAGATGGATGGTCAAGCACACTCCTTTTATGAATAGGCTAATAGTCAAGATGGATGATGTATGGGGCTATGGAAGGCAAGATATCAGAGACAAGTGGTGGTTTGATTTAGAGGACATAGACGGTGTGCTTCAAATTCCCGGAAAATCGTAAATCAG